>NJEJ01000013.1 GCA_002255025.1 Candidatus Bathyarchaeota archaeon ex4484_135
ATCGTCAATCCAGGCCTGTTGGCCAAGGCAATTGAGGAAGCATCTCCCGTCAAGAGGAAGGTGAAGGAGATAAGCGTCTCTGACGTGAAGAGCTTATCGTCCCTATTGATAGAGAAGCTAGGGCCACCGTCCTTCAAGGAGGACTTGGTGTCGAGGATAAAGGGTGCGGATAAAACCCAGGTAGCTGCAGATGCCCTCTCGGGCCTCTCAGCTTTCTTCAACCCGACATCGATAGCCATAGTAGGTCTGAAGTACGCCGCGAAGTTCGTAAGCTTGGTCAGGGAGAGGAGGAAGGAAGAATACAAGAGCTTCCTCGAGATGTGGAAGAGGAAAGTCGAGGAAAGCTTCTCGGAGGAAAAACTGTCCAAGATAGTATCTGATGTAGGACTCGAGTCCATTAAGGAAGCCCTTGAGGACGAGGGCATGGCGACCATAATATATGATATCATCGGGACGCCCTGCGAGCTCTTCGCCCCCCTCTTCGTGGCCAACCTGGCGGATGAGCTTGGCGAGTTCCTCTTGATCGTGGATGGTGCTTCTCACTTCTCGAAGTTTAGGTGGGCCGTCGAGACTCTGTCCTCCACATCGGACGAGCATCCCGGCCTGAGGCTCGCCTGCTACCTCCACACGGGCGGAATACCGGCCTACGAGAAGCTGCCGGAGTTCGTCAGATCTTTCTCCGAGAGGAGGATGGCCATCTTGGACATCAGCCCATCTTACGTGGACGTGATATGCGAGGGGAGGCCCGCGTCCTTCAGGGCTGCCCTCCTCAGGGCCCTTGAGGACGCCGCCAGGGAGAGGTTATCTGGCAACCTGGCCTTCGTGCTTTACGATTCGTCCTCAGAACCATTGCCCACGCTCGTGAAGATCAAGCCAGGCGTCTTAGGCCGCCTAAAGAAGGCATTGAAGGGCATACTCAGGCGTTCTTGAGGGAGGGGGCCCAAAGGGTAATAAGGTCCCGAGGACCGTCTTGACGGGAGGTAAAGGGCTTGAAACGCGATTTGCTGACGCTACAGGACCTCAGCAACGAAGAGCTGATGCACATCCTGACGCTGGCCAGGGAGGTCAAAACCAGCTGGGACCCCGCTAGGTACGGCTCCACCTTGTCCGGGAGGACCATAGCCCTCCTGTTCCAGAAGCCGTCTACCAGGACCCGTGTTTCCTTCGAGGTGGCCATAAGGAAGCTCGGGGGCGATTCCATATTCCTGTCCTGGCACGAGCTCCAGCTCTCGAGAGGCGAGACGGTATCTGACACGGCCAGGGTGCTCGAGAGGTACGTCGACGGCATAGTGGCCAGGGTGGGCGACCACCAGATACTGGTCGATATGGCTGAGAACGCCCGCATACCGGTCATAAATGCCCTCTCGAACCGGTTCCACCCGTGCCAGATCATAGCGGACCTGCTGACCATATGGGAACGCTTCGGGGCCCTTAAGGGCATCAAGCTGGCTTACGTGGGGGATGGCACGAACGTGTGCAACTCGCTCTTGGTGGGCTGCACGAAGGTAGGCATGGACATAAGCGTGGCCTGCCCTGTAGGCTACGAGCCAGACCCGGAGGCTGTTCAGTGGGCCTTCGAGAACGCCTCTAGGACGGGCTCAACCATAATAATAACCGATGAGCCCCTGGAGGCCGTGAAGGACGCCCACGTGATATATACCGATACGTTCATGTCCATGCACATACCTGAGTCCGAGCGTGAGAAGCGTTTCGAGGTCTTCGTCCCCAGGTACCAGGTCAGGCCCGAGCTGTTCGAGCATGCCAGGCCGGATGCCGTCTTCATGCACTGCCTCCCGGCCCACAGAGGCGAGGAAGTGGTTTCGGAGGTAATAGATGGCCCGAGGTCCATAGTGTTCGACCAAGCGGAGAACAGGCTACACGCACAGGTAGCCCTCTTCATCTTCCTGTACGGCTCCTCGGTTCCGTCCTGAGGAGATGGAAATGCGAACGTCCTGGAGGCCGAAAATCCTGGTTGTAGCCTCCAGGTTAGATAAGGCCAGCATGAACATAGCCAATAAACTCATGGAAATGCACGACTTCCAGCCGACGGACTTGACTTTTGATGGCTGGCCTGTCTACGCCAGGGAAGACGTGGCCCTCGCCTTCACGAACGTGGACGATATATTCGCCGAGCACGTGGGCCAGCTGGGCCCAGAGGCCGTGATATTCGCCAGCAGGCACGCCAGCTCCAAGGGCGAGCCTACCTTGAGCACCCACACGCCCGGAAACCTGGGCCATGAAGCACTCTACGGCGGGAGACCGAGGGAGCTAGCTTGGTCTGAACCGAACATAATGAAGAAGGCCCTCCAGGTCCTAGAGGCCGAGAGGTCCCGCATAGGTCTGTTGGACTACAAGGCCTGCCTAGAGGCCACGCACCACGGCCCGACAGGCCTCCAGGTCCCGGTGGCCTTTGTCGAGATAGGGAGCACCCCCGACCGCTGGTCAGACCCGCTGGCTGGCGAGGCGGTGGCCGAGGCCATATGGGAGGCCGCCACAAAGCCCGCTAGGGCTGATAAAGCCATTGGCTTCGGGGGAGGCCATTACGCACCGAAGTTCACGAAGCTCGTCCTAGAGGAAGTGGGCATAGCCGTGGGGCACATAGTGCCCAAGCACGTTTTCTCAACGCTCGGGCAGGACAGGTGGCTCGTGGAAGAACCCGTGTCTAAGACCTGGGGAGGCTGCAGGGTGGCTGTGTTGGACAGGAAGGGCCTGAAGGGGCCTGATAAGAAGTTCGTAGCGTCCGTGGCAGAGGAATTGGGCCTGGAGGTCCTAATCATATGAGCAGGCCCTTCCGGATTTTCGTGAAAGACGAGGAGAAGTGTGTCGAGTGCGGTTTCTGCGGTGAGTTCGTCTTCTGCCCGGGAATGGGACGCCCGACCATGTACCGGGACCCGGACAGGTGCGTGGGCTGTGGTGCCTGCTGCCTGGCCTGCCCTTACGAGGCCGTGAGGCCTGTTGAGGACCTAAGGCCGAGGCCTACCGTGAGACTGACCATTGAAGGTGAGTCCTATGAGGTCCCGGGGAGGATAACGGTCCGTGAGGCCCTTGAGCTCCTCGGCTTCCGGCTTTCGAGGTTCCCGGGCGAGGGCCAGCTCTCCGTCCCGTGTGAGACAGGCGGCTGCTTCACATGCTCGGTTTACGTCAACGGCCAGCTCCAGCCAGCCTGCACGACGCCCGTGGAAGAGGGCATGGTCATAGAATTCCTGAGCGAGGGCCAGAGGCTCCTGAGGCGTGTATCAGGCTTCCAGCCACATCCCGTCGGCGGCGTCGGGACACCCTGGTGGCTCAAGGACAAGGGAACCTACATAGAGGTCGCTTGCTTCGCACATGGTTGTAATCTGAGGTGCCCTCAGTGCCAGAACTACTCCGTCACATACGATAGCGTTGAAAGGCCCCTGACGCCCGAGGAAGCAGCGAGGAGGCTGACGGCCCTCAGGCGTTATTATGGCGTAGATAGGATGGCTATTTCAGGTGGCGAGCCCACGCTCAACCGTGACTGGCTGATAGCTTTCTTCAAGGCCCTGAGGTCCTTCAACAAGGACCGGAAGGCCCGCTTCCACCTGGATACAAACGCGACCGTGCTGACGCCAGATTACATAGACGAGCTGGTGCTCGACGCAGGCATAACCGACATAGGGCCAGACGTCAAGGGCCTGAAGTTAGAGACCTTCATGAACATAACAGGCATAAGGGACCGTGAGCTGGCCAGGCGGTACAACGAGAACGAGTGGAAGGCCGTGAAGTACATCATAGACCACTATTACCCAGATGAGGTCTTCATGGGCATAGGAATACCCTACAACCCGGCCTTCATGAGCCTTGAGGAGCTGAGGGAGATGGGCGAGCGAATAGCATCCATGGACCCGGACGTGCAGGTCTGCGTGCTCGATTACTTCCCGACGTTCAGGCGTAGGGACATAGAGAGGCCGAGCTACCGCCAGATGCTGAAGGCCCGCGAGTCGCTCCTAGAGGCCGGCTTGAAGACCGTCATAGCACAGACCGTCATGGGCCACGTAGGGCCCTGAGATGGCCTTCTTGACGGCAGCTTTAATAATCATGTGCCCTGCTGACACGCGGGAAAAGCCTTGTCTGAGAGGGAAGTACCTGGCTCGTTCCTGACAGCCCTGACAGCCCTCATGGCCGCACTGCACGCAGCCCTGGCCTCCATACCGGGCCCGTTTGGCTTCAGGAGCTGGATGATAATCGCCTTGCCACTCGAGGGCATGATACTTGGCCCGGGCCCAGCGGCCATATCGGCCATGATAGGCGGTTCCATAGGCTGTGTCCTCAGGGGCGAGGGGGCCATACTGCCCATAGTGGCCTTCTCCGAACCAGTTGGAGCTGCTTCAGCTGGCCTGGCCCTGAAGGGCCGTTGGAAAGAACTGCTGATCCTCTTCCTCGTCATGTTGGCCGCTTACTTCGCACACCCCTACGGGCGGGCACTCCCGGCCTGGTGCCTATGGGACATATACGTGGCTACGTCCATAGCTCTGGCAGCCAGCCTGTTCTCCTCAAGGGCCTTCAGGTACTCTCTTGATGTCGTCTTAGGCCGTTTGGCAGAAGAGCTACCAATCCTGAACGACTTAAGGGCTTTCCTGAAGACAGGATGGCAGCCTGGATCGCCAGCATCCATGGCATTATCGGCCTTTCTCGGCTTAGAGGCAGACTCCATGGCCAGGATATTCGTCTTCATCCCCCTGTGCTTCTACGCCATCCTCGGCGTCCGCCTCGATGCCATAGTACCCCTCTGGTATCTTGGGGCCCTCGCCACGCCGTTAGAAGCCTTATTAGGCATCCTGCTGGCTTCCTTCGTAGGTCCTCCGGTCCTCAGGGCCCTTAAGCAAAAAGGGCTGAAATGCCCCTTGACGTGAGGTGGAAGCCGTGGGCTCCTGGTTTGAGAACGTGATGTCCACCCTCTGGGAGTACTTACCCATGGTGGTCGAGTACGCGGTGTTAGTGGTTGTGGCCCTGACCATAGAGAAGCTTGCGACCAAGAAGGTCAGGAGGGCTGTCGAGCAGCTCAAGTTGCCTCCTGACGCTGGGAATGCCATAATTCTGACCATAAGGGTTTCCGTGTTGGTGGCGGCCTGCATCGTGGCCTTGAGCATAGGCGGTATTCCGTCCTCTTGGCTCGTGGGCCTATCAGCCCTAGGTGGCACGGCCATAGGCTTCGCGTCCACCCGGACGATAGGGAACCTCGTCTCCGGCATATACATAATGGTCTCGAGGCCCTTCAGGATAGGGGATTACGTGAGGATAGGGAACGTAGAAGGCGAGGTCCTCGAGATATCCATGAACTACACGAAACTTAAGGCCCCAGATGGCTCTGTCCTCCTGCTCAGCAACCAGAAGGTTCTTGAGAGCAACGTGATGAACTTCTCAGCCCGAGTGAACGGCAAGAAGCTCATAAGGTACAGCTTCTCCATGGGATTCGACCACTCCGTGCCGTCCGACAGGCTAGAGGAAGCCATAAGGGAGGCCCTTGAAGGGTGGAAAGCCAAGCTGCCCATGGGTCCTGATTTCTTCCTCGCCGGGTGCGATAGGCTGAGCAGGGAGTACGTGCTCACCTTCTGCGTGGAAGACGTGAGCGAGCTGTGGCCGACCAGGGATGGCATCATGCGTTCTGTCCTGAAGGCCTGGGAAGCCGTGAAGGAGGCGACGTGAGCCTTGGCCCTGGGGGCCGTGGAAGGGCCGGATGACGTGATGATAGCAGCCCAGTTGGCGGCTGCCCTAGAGGTAAGCGGCTTCCCAAAGCCGGGGAACATCCACAGGGAAGCCGATCTAGGACCTAAGACCTTTGAGAGGTTCCTAGCTGGCTCGATAGCGATAGGGCCCGCCTGTAGAAAGGCTGCCGAGAGAGGGATGGCTGTTGCCGAAGGCTCACTCAAGCCTTCTGAAGTAGAGTTAGGTTTTCTGGTCGAAGAAGCTGTCAGGAAGGATGGTGCCTGGCAGAAGACAGATCCTACACACGCGGGCTTCGCCATGTTGGTCGTGCCTCTATCTGCCTCAGCAGGCCTAGCCCTTGGGAAAGGCCTCGAGCTCGACATAGCAGTCCTCAGGTCCGGGGTTCTTGAGCTCCTCAGGCCGTCTACCGTCGAGGACGCCAAAGCACTTTACAGGGCCCTCAGGGCATCTTGTTCTACCAAGCTCGGCACCCTAAGGCCCGATGTGGGCCTGCCAGACGTGTTTGACCCTCATGCTGGCGAGATATTGGCCGAGAGAGGCCTGAGGCTCTGGAACGTCTTGGAGGCATGTTCAAGCTGGGACCTCGTGGCCAGGGAGCTATGTCAGGGCCTTAAGCTGTCATCGGAAGTAGGTCTGAGGAGGCTAGAGGAGGAAATGCTCGAGCATGGCTGCCTTAACACGGCCATAGTGAACGCCTACTTAGCCCTCCTGGCCGAGGCCGAGGACACACATCTGGCCCGGGCCTGGGGCCTCAGGGAGACGCCCTTGATCCCTGATGCGGTCTGGGAGGGCCTCGAGATGGCCAAGAAGGTATCGGAGGAGGCCAGGCGAATCTTGGAACTCGGGGGTGCGAGGACGCCAGAGGGCCTGAGGGCCTTGCGGGAGATGGACAAGTGGCTCAGGTCAGAAGGCCTCAACCCGGGCTCGTGTGCCGACCTGACGGCCTGCTCCTTGATGCTGGCCTTACTGACCTGGCTCAGGCCCTGAGGGCTCTCTATTCCGTGACCTTTGGTGGGACGACGAACACTACTACATCCGGCTTCTTGGGCAGGCTCTTGAGATCTGGGTAACACTTATGGCCTAGGACTTCCTCCGCCTTTGGGTTGACCGGGTAAACCTCATAACCGGCTTCTAAGAGGTCTCTGAAGACCTTATGGCCGTATTTCTCTGGGTTCCTGGAGGCCCCTACCACGGCGAAGACGTTCTTGGCATCTATGACCCGGGCCAGCTCGCTCATGCTATCCCCTTCTCCCACGAAGTAGGAAAACTTATAAATGCATGGAACCATAGCCACCATGCCAAGGTGTGAGGGATGACCAGGGATCAGGTGATTGGTGCAGCGATCTTCATCGTCTGCTTGCTCATTCTCATAGGCTACTTAGCCGACGTGGTCATAATGGCCGTCACACGCATGCAGTACTCGTGGATAGCGAGCTTCCTAGAGATGCTCGGTGCGAAGCTCCCGAAGCCACCGTGGGGCCCGTTCTGGGTCCTGATATGGCTGATAGCCGTCCCAGTGGTCATAGCATTCTGTGCTGTCATGGCCATAGGGGCCTGGATAGGCTGGACCATGGCTACTACGCCGCCGCCAGCACCGATAGAAGAGCTTGAGGAAGAGCTGAGGGGAGAAGAGGAGAAGAAAGAAGAAGGGAAAGAGGAAGAGAGGAAAGAAGGAGAAGAGGAGAAGTAGCTTCATATGGCCAACCCACCTAACGCACCTTTTTTATCATGGATATTATGGGTGACCAGGCTCTCCTTATGCCTGGCCACCCTGATTGCTGCATCCGCGTTCGACCTGACCAGGAGGGAAGTCCCTGACGTCCTCTGGACCGTGATGGCCCCTCCCATGGCCTTGCTCACGGCCCTCTGGCTCCTCAGGAACCCGGGATACACCCGGCTGGCCCTACTGTCCATCCTTCTGGCGGCCCTTCTGGCGGCCCTCATCTACTACACGGGCCTGATGGGTGGTGCTGACGCCAAGGCCCTGGTGGTCGTGGCCCTGGCCTGTCCTCTCAACGGCCCCTGGACCATCTTGCCCGGGCACCCGTTCACGCCGCTGGCCACTTTCTCGAATGCCCTTTTCCTTTCGGTCCTTATGGCGATTTGCCTGTTCGTCAGGAACCTGGCCTGGAAGGCGAAAACGGGCCTGCCCTTGTTCGAGGGCCTCCAGGCCCCCCTAGCCGTTAAGGCCCTGGTACTGCTGACGGGCTTCAAGATGAGGTCTCAAGAGGTTCTTGAGGGCCGTAAGCACGTTTTCCCGTTGGAGGTGGTACGCAAGGATGGCTCTAGGGAGCTCACCGTTGCCCTTAAGATAGATGCCCTCTACGAGAGGCTCGACGAGCTAAGGGAAATCGGCGATTCCGCCCTCCTGCCCGATTACATATGGGTTTCCCCAGGATTGCCCATGATAGTCTTCATAACAGTTGGCTTCCTCCTTGCCTTCTTCCTCGGGGACCTGCTTTTCTCGGCGATCCTGGCCCTAATCAGGGTCCTCCTGGCCTAGGAAGGCCAGGGAAGCTTTTTGCCGAGTTCCCTGAAGGCTTCCTCGACCATCTTCTTCATGAGGATGGAATCCCTGTCCAGGACGGGGCTCTCGCTTATGATCACGGGCCTGAGGCCCATCTCAGCTATCAGCTCTGCGAAGGGCTTGAAATCTGGCCCGTACCCGGGCTCAGACATGGTGTGGTGCCTGACCTCGCCCTTCGCTGAGAACTCGACGGGCGTGTAGTGGACGTGCAGGTTGACCATGACCTCCGTGCCCAACCGGCCCTCTATGGCCTCTAGGACGGCCCTGTAGTCCTCCTTGGTCCTTATGGACCCTCTGCCGTCCCTGGCGTGCAAGTGGGCCCAATCTATCACGGGCCTGCAGCTCTCGACTTCCTCGCAGAGCCTCAGTATCTCCTCCAAGCTGCCAAGCTGGGTGGGCTTGCCCGTAGTCTCGGGGCCCAGGTAGGGCAGCTTGCCGCTCACGGTGGAGGCCTCGTCCAAGACGGTCCTCAGGGCCCTTATGCAGTCCTCAAGGGCCCGGGCGGGTTCCTTGCCCTTGTAGAAGCCCGGGTGGAAGACCACTATGTAGGCCCCCATGATGCTGGCGTACTGAAGGCATATAAGCAGCCTCTTTATGCTCTGGTACAGCTTCTCGCCATCCGCACACAGGTTTATGAAGTAAGAGGCGTGCATGGACAACAGCACGTCATATTTGGATGCTTCTTCTCGTAGCCTGGCGGCTTCGTTCTCTCTTATCCCCGGCTTGACGCCCCACCTCACGGCCTGGAACTCAAAGGCATCCAGCCCCTCGCTCTTAAGGTATCTCGGGACCTCGTGAGCCTTCCCCTTGAAGCCCACGGGCTTGCCAGCAGGTCCGAACCTCGGCCTATCCGCCAAGCTCCCACTCCCTTTAGAACGGCCCCTCGGGGCCCTTAACGTCTCCTCCTAAGCACGGGCGGCCTACGGTACAGCAGGGCCGAGAGGCCCGAGGACCAGGCCACTAAGTTCTGGACAAAGGCATACTTGTAGAGCGGGTCGGCTTCTCCTAAGGCCTCGGCCAACGACCTCACGGCGTTGTTCATCTTGATAGAGGTCTCAACGAGCTTCTTTATAGCCCCGCTGAGCTTCTCCACGGCCGTTAGCTTGTCCACCAGGCGTGATAAGCCTGTTATGAACCAGTGGAAGGGTGGGAAGGCCTTCACCAGCGAGCCGGACAGCTCGAAGGCCTCTAGCCAGTAGAAGGTCAGGAGGGCGAACATGACAGCTATGGAGAGGCCCAGGAGGATGACAGCCGAGCTCCTAAGAGCCGATAGGCCCAGATAACCGATTTTCTTGGTCAGCTCGGCCACAACAGAACGTCTACCACCGGTCCTGCGGGCCCTACGTGCCCTTCTGGTCTTGGCGGCC
This sequence comes from Candidatus Bathyarchaeota archaeon ex4484_135, assembly GCA_002255025.1. Classification (GTDB taxonomy): domain Archaea; phylum Thermoproteota; class Bathyarchaeia; order EX4484-135; family EX4484-135; genus EX4484-135. Next base: position 9,580 of record NJEJ01000013.1, read on the forward strand.
TCCCTGGGTGCTACGAGGAAGCTCCTGGTCAGGTGGAGCAAGCTGAAGACGAGGACTAGAATGACCAGGAGAGGGATGAAGAAGGTCCAGAGGCCCAGCCTCCAGACCAGATAGACATCCTCTAGGCCAGCCGACCTGAAGCCATAATGGACTATGGCCAGCTCGACGAGCGAGCCCAAGGCCAAATAGGCCAACACGAGCAGCACGGTCCTGGGCTCCCTCAGCCTTAGTGGCAGCACCCTGGCGGAGCTCAAGCCCGAGCCCCCTCTACCTCACGTAAGGCGATGGGAACTCGTGCCCGCACCTCGGGCACTTCACCATGGAGCACTGGACGAGCGATGGACAGCCCATGCAGGCGAACGTCCTAGCGTAAGATAGGTCGAACCTGAAGCCACACCTCGGGCAGGTAACCAGCCTCTTGCCGCCCGTCCTCCTGGACCTCCTCGTCTTCCGCCACCCCTCCATCCGTGTCCTTCACGTTCTAAAAGGTTGCTCCCGACTTACCCACGGGCGGAAGACTTGGAGGCCCGGAGAAGGTTAGTAATACCGACTAACTGCACGGCCATAGACGAGCTGTTGGACGGCGGCCTCAGGTCGGGCGAGCTATTGCTCATTTATGGCGAGGCCGAGACAGGCAAGTCCACGCTGGCCCTCCAGCTGGCCGTGAACTGCTCCCTGATGGGCCATAAGGCCCTCTTCGTGGATTGCGAGGGCACCCTCAGGGCCGAGAAGGTGTTAGCCATGTCGGGCCACGAGCCGGATGTGCTAGACAGGCTGACCATAGCGAGGCCGTCTAGCTTTGAGGAATTCGGCCAACTCGTAGATTGCCTGGGCCAGCTCGCAGAGTCAGGGCTGGCCTTAGTGGCCGTAGATACCATGACGACCTTCTACCGGCTCAGGCTATCCGAGGGAGAAAGCCCCTTCAAGCTCAACCGGGAGCTCGGCTTTCAGGTGGCCTCTTTGGCCGAGGTAGCCCACGAGAAAGGGCTGGCGGTAGTCATGACGAGCCAGGTCAGAGCCAGGCTCGGCCAAGGGGTCCGAACCAGCGAGGAAGCCTTAGAACCCGTCGCAAACAGGGTCCTGAGGTATTGGGCCGACTTAGTGTTGAGGCTCAAGCTGACGGGTAGGCCGGGCCTCAGGATGGCGGTCCTGGAGAAGGGCAGGGACCTTAAAAGGCCGAGGCCGCCTAAGTTCTTCAAGATAAGCGAGGAGGGGATAGTAGATGCCTTTTGACCTGTTGGGCGTGATCCAGAGGTCCCTCATCTACATCCTGCCGGCCTACTTCGCCAACGGTGCTCCTGTCCTCTTCGGCGGAGGGCGGCCAATAGATGGAGGGAAACTCTTCTGGGACGGCAGGCCCATTCTCGGGCCTAGGAAGACCGTGAGGGGCTTCATATCGGGCGTCGTGGTAGGCACCATAACGGGCCTCCTCCTGGGCCTCGCGGGCATCGGGGGGCCGCTCCCCGGTGCTGTCTTCCTGGGCTTCCTCATGGGCCTCGGGGCCGTGCTGGGCGATTTGACGGGCTCCTTCCTGAAGAGGCGTTTGAACAGGCCTCCTGGGGCACCTGCCCCTCTGCTCGACCAATTAGATTTCGTCTTGGGGGCCCTTTTGCTCTCCCTGCCCTACAGGCCACCCAGCTTAGACGTGTTGGCCTGTGTGCTCGTCCTGACGCCCGTGATTCACCTGGCCACGAACTTCGGTGCTTACAAGCTGGGCCTGAAGAAAGAACCCTGGTAGGCCTGGAGCCCTCCCTGCCTTATCGTCAACCTCTTATGGGCCAGCTGCCATCACCGTGCGGTGGTAAGATGGGAGAGGTCCCGGGCTTCCTCATAACGGACATAGATGACGAAACGCTCTCCAAGATGGCGAAGGTCGTCGCGAAGTGCATGAACATGCGTAAGGGCGAATCAGCGTGGATAAGGTCGGGCCTACACACCTGGCGTTTCGCCGAGCACATCAGGTACGAGCTGTTCATGCAGGGCGTGACGTGCGTGGCCACCTTCTCCAGCGATTGGTTCGTCGAAAAGGCCTACAAGGACGTGCCCAAGGAGTACTTCGCCATGACGCCCAAGGAGGAGAAGGCCCTGGCGGAAGCCGTTGACGCGGTCATAACGATCGAGCAGCCCTGGGACCCGCTCGTGATGGCTAGGCTGCCCAGGGAGAAGCTGGACGCCCGGACGGCGGGCTTTTACCCGGTCAGGAGGACCATACTCTCCAAGAAGTGGTGCTACGTGGGCTACCCGAGCGAGCCCATGGCCCGCTCCTTCGGCATACCTTACGATGACCTGAAGAGGCTGATAGTGAACGGCATCCTATACGATCAGGAGAAGCTCAGGTCTGATTGCGATAAGGTCGCCAAGGCCCTTAAGGGTGCTGATTGGGTCCACATAAAAGACGAGTTCGGGACCGATTTAGAGCTCCGCATAACGGGCCGGAGGATAAACAAGGACGACGCCATAATAAGCGATGAAGACGTGGCGATCAGCGATACCGGCTCGAACCTGCCGGCCGGGGAAGTCTTCATAGCACCGATAGAGACCGAGGGGGAGGGCAAGCTCTACTGCCCGCTCACGAGGGACAGGTTCACGAGGCGTATAATAAGGGGCGTGGAGCTCGTCTTCAAGGACGGGCATCTCATGTTGGACAAATGCAAGGCGGAGGAGAACGAGGAGGACCTGAAGAAGAGCATAGAGAGCTGCATGAAGATAGATGAGGAAAAGGTCCGTAAGGGCGAGATACCAGAGCTTAGGACCATAAATGTGGCGGAGCTGGGCATAGGCCTTAACATGTCCATAGACAAGGCCATAGGCTACATTCTCACGGACGAGAAGATAGGCGGCTCAGTGCACGTGGCCATAGGTGCCAACAAGACCTACGGTGGCACGAGCGAGTCGACGCTCCACTGGGACTTCGTGACGGCCCCGAAGGCCACAATTGAGGTCATATACATAGATGGCTCTAGCAAGGTGATCATGGAGGAAGGGAAGCTGACCATATGAGCGTGAGGACGGACCGGCTGGTCCTCGTGCCCTTCATGGTAGGGCCGTTGAGCACGAACTGCTACCTGCTCGCCTGCCCGAGAACAGGCTCCGCCGCCATAATCGACCCAGGGATAGGCTCCAGCGAAGAGCTCAGCCCTATCCTGAGCGAGGCAAGGCGGCTTGGCCTGAAAATAAAGCTCGTGCTGAACACACATGGCCACCCTGACCACGTGGCCGGCGACGAGCCCCTCAAGGACCTCACGGGTGCCAAGGTCTTCATCCACGAGCAAGACGCGGGGCTCCTCCGGGAGCCCCCCTGGCGTTGGCTCTGGCCCGGCCTTAAGCCCCTGGAGCCCGACGGGCTGTTGAAGGATGGCGATGTGATTCGCTTAGGCGAGCTCGAGCTGGCCGTCATCCACACGCCCGGGCACACGAGGGGGAGCGTCTGCTTCTACTTAGAGCGTGAGGGCATCCTCTTGAGCGGGGACACGCTCTTCGCTGGCTCCATAGGCAGGACGGACCTGCCCGAGTCATCACACGAGGACATGATGGCTTCTCTGGTCAAGCTCATGGAGCTGCCCGATGAGGTCCGGGTCTACCCGGGCCACGGCCCTATGACCACCATAGGGCGAGAGAGGCGTAAGAACCCGTTCGTGAAGATGGCCCTGAGGAAGACTAGGTCCTGAGGACCGGGTCAACCTCCATAGCTACGCCTTTACCCTCTTCTCCAGCTCGTCCCTCAGGCCCCACAGCTCTCTTCTGTCATTAAAGTATCGTTTTCATTACCAAATTTTCAGCACCCAGAGGCTCTTCATCCTGCCTATTCGCTTGCCTCCGATGAACCTGACCTCCTTACTCCCCTCCATTGGACCCAACCGTGCTTCCCTTGCTTATAAGGCCTACCTCGGGCGGGGCGGGAGGGCCAGCGTTCCTCACGGTCTCTAAGACGGCCCTCAGGATGGCCATGTCGGAGGCGTTCACGACCGGGAGCTGGGCTCCCTTCTCGATTTCTATGACCTTCCGGTACTCCGGGAAGCGGGCGTAGCAGACGTGGCTTATGTAGAAGACGCCTTCCTCCATCTCACGCTTGAAGGACTCCTCGTACACCTCCACACACATGACGTAGCCGTCCACCCAGAAGAGTCTGTTCACGCCATAGGTAAGGGCACAGTAGACCAAGTTCCTCAGCTCACGCTCGTCGTAGCCTAAGACGACCACGTGCCTTGTGGGCCTGAGCTCGACATCTATGTCCGGCCCCAAACGGCTCTCCCCTCGCCTGGCCCGTGGTAAGGGCCCGTGAGCACCGATTTAACCTTGTCTCACTCATTCGCCCCATAAGGCGTGTTTAGGACGGCCCTTACGCGTTCTACTATCTTGGGCCCAAAGCCCCGGAGCTCCCTGGCCCAGGCTTCCACACGCTCGAGGGCCCTCATGGGAGTCCTGTAGGCCCTTAGGAGCGTTATGGCCTTCTCGCGTCCCACGTTCGGCAGGCTGGCTAAGAAGTAGACCTGTGCCTCGGCCAAGCTCTCGAACTTCTTCATCGGGTGGACCTTAGGGCTCCTCCGCTCGGCTAGCTGCTCCTGCTTGCAGGCGGTTATTATGAAGTCCGCACTCTCCTTGTAGTTCATGGTCGGGACGACTGCTATGCCGTTCTTCGCCAGGGCGAAGAGGGCACCCCAAACGGAGGCTGGCTTTATCCTGCTGAACTTGTAGATTATGGGCATGTAGCCCTCGAGGAGCAGTATGGGGCACTCATAGTAATCCTTGAGCTCGAAGACCTGTTCGAAGAGCTGTCTCCTCGTGAGCGTGTAGGCGAAGTCCTTCACGGTCTTGCGTTCTATAGCCACCCGGTCCGATATGATGTAATCGCCCCTCGGCAGGGCCTTCACGGCCACCTCGGCCCCCAGCTCCCTCAGCCTGTTCACGAGCTTCTGGGCTGCTGAGGCCTCCCGGCTGTCCACTATGACCAACAGGACCTGTTCGCCTCTCTCACGCATGTAGGGGATTAAGCTCTCGGACAAGGCCGCTCGGGAAAAGGTCCCTTGGGCCTCAGGTTAAGTGTTGCTGGCGAAGGCTAAATAGGACCGGGGGTAGGGTGGAAGTGGCCGTGATGAACAATTCCGGGCGGACCTATGACGCCGACGGGCGGTCTGAGCCATGAATGCCGTAGAGGCCAGAGGCCTGTCCAAGCGTTTCGGGCCCAAGCTGGCCCTCAAGGACGTGAGCTTCGACGTGAGGAAAGGCGAGATAATGGGCTTATTGGGCCCAAATGGTGCTGGCAAGACCACCACGGTCCGGATACTGACCGGCATCTTAAGGCCCGATTCAGGCTCGGCTACCGTGATGGGGCACGATGTGTTAGAGGAGCCCCTTGAGATACGGCGTTGCATAGGATATCTGCCTGAGACGCCGTGCCTTTACGAACGCCTTACTGTCGAGGAGAACCTGGCCTTCTACGGCAGGCTGTACGACGTGCCCGAGGAGGAGCTTAGGAGACGCATCAGGGATCTGCTGGCCCTGGTGGGGCTTAAGGACAGGGCGGGCGAGAAGGTAGGGGCCCTCTCCAAGGGCCTCAAGCAGAGAGTAGCTATCGTGAGGGCCCTTGTCCACGACCCGCCCGTCCTGATCCTTGACCAACCGACGTCCGACTTAGACCCTGCCTCAGCGAAGGATATCAGGGGCCTCATCAAGGAGCTGAACCGTTCGGGCAAGACGGTCCTGATATGCACTCACAACTTGACCGAGGCCGAAGAGCTGTGCGATAGGATCGCCATAATAAACGAGGGTTGCGTGCTGGCCGTGGGGAAGCCGGGAGAACTCGTGAAGGACTTAGAGGGAAGCCATCACTCCTTCGAGATTTCGTCCTTTGGCTCAATAAGCAAGTACCTGAAGGTCATCGAGGGGCTGGGAGGGGTCCTCGAGGTCAAGCAGGTCGGGGAAGACCGGGCCGTCGTGGTACTTGAGGACCGCAAGGCCATATCGGCCGTCGTGAGGGAGTTGATCCTGAAGGGCTGCGACGTGCTCGAGGTCAGGATGCTCAGGCCAGGCCTCGAGGAAGTCTACATGAGGTTGGTGAGAGGGCCATGAGGCTCGATAAGGCCCTTTTGATAGCCAAGAAGGACTGGAAAGACGCTTTCTCGAGCAAGGCCATGCTGGCCTCCCTCGTCCTGAGCTTCGCTCTGACGGTGGCCGTATCAGTGCTGCTCACGGCCGCCTTGGCCTTAGGGCCCGACCCAGGCCGGTATATGACCGAGGAGGAGCTGACGGCATTAAGGGCCGTCTTGCCCGAGGCGTCTGGGATGACCGTCAGGCAGCTGTCGGCCTACATGGTGGGCGTCATCATAATGCCCTTCCTATTCATGACCATGTCCCTGGCGGCCACCTCCATTCTGACGGCCGATAGCTTTGCTGGCGAGAGGGAACGCAAGACCATAGAGCCCCTCCTGGCGGCCCCGATAAGTGATTCAGAACTCTTCCTCGGCAAGGTCTTGGCTTCCTTCCTGCCCACGCTGACCTCCATGTACGTTTCCTTCGGCCTGACCTGCCTCTTAATTAACATGCTGACCGTTGGCCTGTTCGGCTGCCTCTGGTTCCCGCCCCTCAAGACGGTCCTCATGGTATGCGTGCTGACGCCAGCCTACGCCTTCTTGGGCATGTGCATTGTCGTCTTGGGCTCCGCCCGGGCCAGCACGGTCAAGGACGCCAGCAATTACGCAGCCATACTTTTCTTCCCGCTCTTGGCCGTGTTCATGGGACAGGTGTTCGGAAGTCTCGTAGTGAGAACAGCCCATCTACTCTTGGCAGCGATCGTCTTGGTAGCCCTCGATTTCCTGTTCGTCCGGTTGGCTCGACACGCCTTCAGCCGGGAAGCCCTCATCGTGGCACGCTAGCGGGCTCCCTTAGAAGACACGAGCCTGGCCAGCTCTTCCTCAACGAACGGGCCTATCCGCTCGGTACGGCCATCCTTCCTATGGACCAGCAAGCCGGGAGGGCCTTCCCTGACCTCCCCTATCATGGCCCAATTCACGCCCAGCCTGCCTAAGGCCTTTTGGGCATCACCGAGCTTCTCCTTGGGCAGCGTGGCCAGGAGGCAGCCAGAGCCTATGAGCTTCAACGGGTCAACGCCCAGGGCCCTACATATGGCCTCGGTCTCGGGCCTCACGAGCATTTCCTCCTCCCAGACCTCCACACGCCTACCCGATGCATAGGCAAGCTCGGCTAAGCCGCCCAGGAGGCCGCCTTCAGTTGGGTCATGCATGGAGTTCACGCCTACCTCGGCCAGTGCCAGGGCTTCCTTGACCAGGCTTATCTCGGACATGAAGGCCCTGGCCTTCTCGAGCAGCTCCTCCGGGACGCCTGCCTCAGTTAGCTCGGCCGAGAAGTCCGTGGCTAATATGGCCGTCCCCTCCAGGCCAGCTCCCTTCGTCATTAAGACCACGTCGCCCGGCTTAGCACCACCCGTTATGACATATCGGTCCCTTGGGGCCGTCCCCACGGCCGTCATAGATATTATGGGCCTGTCCAACCTCGGGCAACGCTCAGTATGGCCGCCTACCACGGCAGCACCTACCTCGCGGGCCGCCCGGTCGATCTGGGCCGTTACCTCGTCCAGCAGGCCGTCAGGGCAGCCCTCGGGCAGCAGTATCACGGGCAGCAGCCACTCCGGCTTAGCACCTCTCACGGCCACGTCGTTGCAGGCCACGTGGACGGCCAGCCAGCCTATACGGCCCACGGCTTCCGTTATGGGGTCCGAGTGGATCACCAAGACGAAATCGCCCATGTCAATTATGGCCGAGTCCTCCCCATAGGCTGGCCCAACTAGGACCCGGGGGTCCTCAACGCCCGTCCTGGAGAAGACGAACTTGGCTAACAGGTCAGGCCTTACCTTCCCCACCTCGGACGACAAGGCCTCACCGTGATGGGCCATCGAGCAGTGTTAAAAAGCGATGGCGGCCCCGGGGGGATTTGAACCCCCGACACCCGGCTTAGGAGGCCGGCGCGCTATCCTGGCTGCGCCACGGGGCCCGTTCCTAAAAGCGAGGGTAGGTCTTAAAACCATTTCGTGATCAAGGGCCTCCTGCAAGGCCAAGGGATATTAGGCCCCGTGGCTGCTGCTCTAATGGTGCGGGGGTGGCCGAGCCCGGCCAAAGAGGTTGGGCCAGAGGCGCGGGGCTTAAGATCGCCCGCTGGGGGCCGGGCGATTGGAGACCCCGTCCCCGTAGGGGGTTCGTGGGTTCAAATCCCACCCCCCGCACCATAAGAGGGGTACTATGGCCTCCTTTACTGCGAAGGACATGAGTTCAAATTGTCTCGAGTTCTGTACAATTATGCCTCAAGTATTATAAGGCCCCATGCCTCGCCTGGGGCGGTGGGGGAGGGAATGGCTGAGTACGAGACCATAAAGGTCGAGAGGGACGAGGACATCCTCTGGATAACGTTGAACAGGCCGCATAGGCTTAATGCCTTCAACGACGTGATGGTGAGGGAGCTATCGGATGCCCTGGACAGGGCTGAGGAGGACCCGGGTGTCAGGTGCATCGTAATCACGGGCGAGGGCGATAGGGCCTTTAGTGCCGGGGCCGACATAACCATGTTCCCGAAGCTGACGCCTGACAGGGCCGTTGAGGCCTCACGTCTGGGCCAAGAGGTCTTCACCAAGATTGAGCGTATGTCCAAGCCCGTCATAGCTGCCATAAACGGCTACTGCCTTGGCGGCGGGCTGGAGCTCGCCCTGGCCTGTGACTTCAGGATAGCTGCTGAACACGCCGAGCTCGGGAATCCTGAGATAAGGTTGGGCATCCTCCCCGGCTGGGGAGGTACCCAGAGGCTCGTGAGGCTGGTGGGTCTGGCGAAGGCCAAGGAGATCGTCATGTTGGGGGACCGCATATCGGCTGAGGAGGCCCTGAAAATAGGCCTGGTGAATAAGGTGGTCCCGTTCGAGAAGCTGCGTGAGGAAGCTCGTGCTCTGGCTAAGAGGCTGGCTGAAGGACCGCCAGTGGCCCTGAAGTACGCTAAGTGGCTCTTGAACTTCGGCACGCAGGCCCCGCTCGACATTGGCCAGAGGCTTGAGGCCGGTGTGTTCGGCGTGCTTTTCACGACCAAGGACATGCGTGAGGGCATAGAAGCCTTCATGTCCAAGAGGAAGCCGGAGTTCAAGGGCGAGTGATAGGGGCCGTAGGCCATGGCCAGGGCCGAGAGGCCAGCTGGCCTGACCGTGATGGAGAAGCTCATGGGCCTTGTCTTGCTCGCCATTGGTGCCCTGGCTATTTACTATGCCGTAGAGGCCTCTGAGGCCCTGGGCTCCTACTGGCTCCTCTTCACCGGCATGGGTTGCTTTCTTGCAGTAATAGGCTTAGCCGTCATCCTGGCCAAGCCTGAATAGCCTTTTTAGGCTTCTTTTACGGCTGGCTCCCTAAGGAAGAGTACTATCAGTGATAAGACTAACATATCTATGAATACGCATGTCAGGAAAGGCATCACCGGGTCTAGTTGGTAGAGGAAGCCTGCTATGACTGAAGCACAGGCTGCTGCCACTAGGTTCAAGTTCCCTATGGCGGCCATGACCCGCCCCCTCAGCTCCTTGGGCGTGAGGTCGGCTACTAGGGCTTGTTCTGCCGGGCCTCTTCGATATTATGAAGAACACGGTCGATGGTATCCACAACAGGTAGGATAGCACCAGGGCCCTCTTCCGTCCCATCACATCGACGGCTTTCCCGAGCGGTATGCCCACGGCCAGGGCGGTGGCCGACCAGATCACGTTGAGCACGGCCCAATCGGCTCTGCTGATGCCGACGACGTGGACGGCGTAGAGGGACATGAACATGTGGAACATGGGTTCCTCAAATATACTTATGAACAATATGACCGTGAAGACCTTTAGCTCTCTCGGCATCTGCCTCACGGCCTTTAACATCTCTCTTGGCTTTTTCCTTCAGGGTCTCCTCTAAGAAGAATGCCCTGGTCAGGGCGGCCATGAGGCAGCCGGCCACGGTTATCCAGTAGGCGGCCCTCATGCCTTCCACGAAGCCGTACCGGTATATGAGTGCCCTGGCCACGAAGGGGCTGAACAAAGCCGAGATGCCCGGTATGACGTTTGCCAGGGCGTAACCGAGCCCCCTCTTCTCCGGCGGTATGGAATCGGCTGTTATGGCCTGTAGAGCCGGCTGGTAAACGAGGCACAGGTTGGCCACCACCATGCCGATGGCCACGAGCTTCCAATCCGGTGCGAGGGCATAGAAGGCGTAGGACAGGGCCACGCCGAAGGTCATGGCCACTATCAAATCCCTGCGGCCGTACTTGTCCGCTAGGTAGCCCCCGACCAGGCGGGAGAAGAACAAGGCCAAGGTGCTGATGGCCCCTAGGAGGCCGATTATGAAGGCTGAGGCACCGAGGGCCTCTAGATAAAGCGATTCGTAAGGGTAAACCATGGAACCTACGAACCTGAAGAACACCCAGCTGACTATCAGGACGAGTAGATTGCCCCTGACGAAGGAGAGCTCGTCCTTGAGCCTCGATAGCCTCGGCAAGGCATGCCACCTCCCTCAAAGCCTTATGACCTTCTTGCCCCTCTCGCACGGGAGCACCTTTATTTTAGCTCTCTCGAATTCACGCCTGAGCTCCTCTCCCCTGAAGTACCTATCAAGGAAAACGGCTAAGGCAGCTACCTCCGAGTGCGGCTGATGCCCTATGGCCACGTTCAGGTCGGCTAGCTCGTAGACGATCCTCGGGACCTTCTCGGAGCCCACCACGACTAAGACGGGCCTGTCCCTCGGGACCTTATCTATACAGTTGTCCACGTGTAGCCCGTACATGGTTAGGTGGCAGATAAAGCCGCCCGACTTCTTCCACTTCTTCAGGAAGCCCAGCCAATCCGGCTCGTATTTGACCTCGAAAGGGCCTCCCCAGCGTTCTACCACGTCCCTTAACTTCTCCTCTATCTTCTCGTCTCTGTCGCCTGAGTAAAACACGCCTTTAGCACCGAAGGCCCTGGCCGTGAGCATGACGTGGGTCGTGATTCTCTTGTCGCGTTCTCTCCTGTGGCCCAGCCTGAGCACGTAAATGCCCGGCTCCATGGCCCTCAACATAATGCTTGGGGGCCTTAGAAACCTTAATGCTTATTAGTGGGCATAGAGGTGCATAGGACTCGGTGTCCGAGAGACCTTGATGCCGTTGGAAAGAGAAGTGTTGGAGTTTGTGGCCCAGGTAGTAGGAGGCGAGGATGCTGTAGCCGTCATCAGGGCCCTGGGCGATAGAGAACTGAACGATGAAGAAATAGCCAAGAAGGCAAATCTCAAGCTCGAGCTGGCCAGAAGGGCTCTCCACAAGCTCTACAATAACCTCGTGGTCCGGCTCAGGCGTGTCAGGGACGAGGAAACCGGCCGCTACAAGTTCTTCTGGAGCATAAACGTCGAGCAGATAGAAATACTGGTGAAAAGCTGGAAGAGGAAGATACTGAGGAAGCTCGAGGCCAAGCTGAAGTACGAGGAGGAGAACCAGTTCTTCTGGTGCGGGACACCTGGCTGCAGGCGTTATACATTTGATGAGGCATCCGACAACATGTTCAGGTGCCCCAGGTGCGGTCAGCCCCTAGAGTTCTACGATAACACGAAGATAAAGGAGGCCCTTAAGGCCAAGATAGAGCAGATAAGGAAGGAGCTTGCCGAGTAGGGGAGGGGCTTATTGGGCCGTTTTCCGAGCAGGGAGGAAGCCCTCAACATGCTGAAGTCGGCTGGCTGCCCCCCTGAGGTCATAAGGCACTGCGAGGATGCGGCCTCTCTGGCCCTCAGGATAGCTAAGGCATGCCTCAGGTCCGGCATCGAGGTCAATTTGAGGCTCGTGGAAGTGGGAGCCCTCTTGCATGACATCGGGAGGTCTAGGACGCACGGGATAGGCCATGTCTTCGTAGGTGCCGAGCTGGCCAGGGAAGCCGGCCTCGATGAATCCATAGTGAGGATTATACTGACCCATACGGGCGGCCTCAGGCCTGAGGTAGCAGAGCAATTCGGCTGGCCTCCTGGCTCTTACGAGCCCGTGAGCATTGAGGAGAAAATAGTAGCCTACGCGGACAAGCTGGTCGAGGGCGGGAGGGTCCTTCCCTTCGGGAAAGCCGTGAGCAAGCTCGTGAGAGAGCTGGGCCCCGATCACCCGGCCGTGGTGAACCTCATGAAGATACATGAGGAGCTCCGGTCCTACCTAGGTGATGGCCTTGCGTTTGGTGGTCTTAGAAAGGATATACGGTCCTTATAGGCCTGAGGACTTCACGCCAGCATTCCTCAGCCTCTGCCAAGGCTTAGAGGTCGATGTCAAGGTCATCGGGACAACTGGCCGAGGGTGGCTCGTCGTGGAACTCCGGGGGGAAGACGAGGAAGTCGCCAGGAGACTCCTGGAGGGCGAAATGGGATTGGCCCCCGTCAGGCCCGAGGAGGTCGGAAAGGGCTCTGTTATCAGGGGGCGGATAATATCCGTGAAAGAGGACGGCCTTTTAGTGGACATAGGCGTGTTTGAGCCCTACAACCTGGACGCCCTAGTGCCTCTTGACGCCCTGAGGTGCCAGCTGGCGAATGGCCTTGACCTGGACATGGAAGTCCTGTCGTCCCTGTTCTGCCTGGTCGAGAACCTCCCCCTCGAGGTCAAGTTGCTCGAGGAACCCCTGTCGGTCGAGGGAGAACCCGTCAGGACCGAGCTCTCCGAGGGGCAGGTGAGGGAGATTGAGGAGTGGGTCCGCCTCGGCTTGGACCGGCTTATTATAACGGGCGTCTCCTACCACGCCGTCAAGAAGGCCGTGGGGGGCTCCGGCCTCTTCAGGCACGTGGTCCGTATGGAACGCCTCGGCATCCTAGAGAACTGCTTAGTCCTCAAGCTGGGAACGTCAATCGGGCAGTTCCTCAGGGTCCTGGGGAGGAGGCTGAAGAACGCCGAGATATGTGTCTTCAGGCCGAGGAAGATATTGAAGGCCGTGCCGGGACGCTACACACGGTTAGCATTTTAAGGCCGAGCCGAAGGAAAAAGATCGGGTGATGATTTGGGCTTCAGGGAACTCATCCGAGAGGCCCGGGAGAATAAGGGCTCCCCGATAGTGTTGGCCCTGGACCTCAGGCCCGATAAGCCCAGCAAGCTCATGAGGAAGGCATCTTGGGTGCTCGAGGAAACGGCCCCCTACATATGTGCCGTGAAGCTGAACTTCCACTTGATATTGCCTCTCGGTCTCTCGGGCATAAGGCCCATATTAGATGCTGCTCACGGGGCTGGCCTGGCCTGTATAGCCGATGTCAAGCTAGGCGACATAGGCTCGACAAACGAGGTGGCCGCTAGCTACTTCTTCGAGGCCGGCTTTGACGCCCTGACGGCCAGCCCCCTCTCGGGCTGGGAAGGAGGACTCGAGCCCTTGTTCAAGCTAGCCAGGGAAGCCGGGAAGGGCATAATAGTCCTGGCCTACATGAGCCATCCCGGGGCTTCTGAGACCTTCGGCCTCGAGATAGCTGGTTGGAAGGGAAAATACCAACGCCTTTATGAGCTGTTTGTGGAGAAAGCCCTCAATTGGAATGCCGATGGCCTGGTGGTGGGTGCTACTAGGCCCGACGTGATAAGGGCCATCCGGGAGCGTGTAGGGCCGGGCATGCTCATCTTCGCACCCGGCGTTGGGTTCCAGGGCGGTGATGCAAGAGCGGCCTTAGAGGCCGGGGCCGACTTCCTCATAGTAGGCAGGTCCATAGTGCTGGCCGATGAGCCCGGGAGAGTAGCGAAATCCCTTCTAGAAGCCCTTAAGTGAGCTCTTCAGCTTCAGGCCCAGCTCATAGCCGAGCCTGAAGGCCTCAAGGTTCTTGTCAAGGGCTCTTCTGACCCTGTACCTGATGGCTTTCTCCACGGCCTCACGGTCCAACAGGTCGCAGAGGGCCGTTAAGACACCTACCATCACCATGTTGGCCGATAGCTTCAGGCCTACTTTTTCCTCGGCCATCCTCGTGGCCCTCACGGGCAGCAGCCTGACGCCCTCGGGCCTGGGCTCGGGTTTAACGAGCTCCGGGTCGTATATGATGAGCCCACCAGGCCTCACCTTCCCGTGGAACTCGTTATAAGCCCACTGGCTCATGGCCACTAGGATGTCGGGCTCCCTGACGCCGGAATAGTGTATTTCCTCGTCGGACAGGACCACTTCCGTGAAGACATGGCCTCCCCTGGCCTCGGGGCCGTAAGATGATATCTGGGCAGCATTAAGGCCTTGGTAAACAGCTCCGGCCGTCCCTATCACCGTCCCGGCCAATATGATACCTTGGCCTCCAGCTCCGGCCAACAAGAGCTCATAACGCAATCTCTATCTCACCTCTTTCCGCCCGGGCCCTCACGGCCTTCACCTGCCCCCAGATGAGGTCCGTGAACTCGGGCCTGCCCTCGACCTCCAGGAACTCCCCTATGACTATCCTGTCGGGCCCTATGTAAGCTTCAGATGGGTCCTTCCTCTTCGTCATGACGCTGACCTCCTTGAGCCAACGCATGAACTCCACCGGGCTCTTCTTCCTGTTCCTCCTGCCGAAGCCCTCTGGGCAAGGCGATATGACTTCTATGAAGCAGAAACCGTGCTTTCTGAGGGCCTTTTTTATCGATTGCTTGAGCAGCCTGGGGTGGGCCGCCGTCCACCTGGCCACGTAGATGGCTCCCACGGAGGCCGCGAGCTGGACGAGGTTGAACGGGTGCTCGATGCTCTCGTAGGGCGTGGTGGTCGTTATGGACCCCTGAGGCGTGGTAGGACCGACCTGGCCGCCTGTCATGCCGTAGTTGAAGTTGTTGGAGCATATGACGAGCATGTCCACGTTCCTGCGGGCAGCATGTATGAAGTGGTTCCCGCCTATGGCGAAGAGGTCTCCATCACCGGATATGACGACCACCTTCAGGTCAGGCCTGGCGACTTTTATGCCGAAGGCCAGGGGTATGGCCCTGCCGTGCGTCGTGTGGAAGGCATCCACGTTCAGGTAGCTGGCTATCCTTCCCATGCAGCCTATCCCCGATACCACGACGAGCTTGTCTAAATCCATCTTGAGTTCGTCGAGGGCCCTGATGAAGGCATTCATTATTATCCCGTTCCCGCAGCCCGGGCACCATATGTGGGGCAGAGTGCCGGGCCTCACGTATTTCTCGAGCGGGTGCCTCAACTCGGCCTTCAAGCCATCACACCTCCTCCTTTATGGCCTTCAATATCTCGTCAGGGGTGTGGAAGGTCCCGAGCTTGGGCAAGAAGCGGACCTTGCGTCTTGGGACCCACCTCTCCACCTCCCGGACCAGCTGCCCATAATTGACCTCGGCCACTATGACCTTCTTGGCCCTCTCGCCCGCATCCTCCATGACATCGCTCGGGAAAGGCCAGACCGTTATGGGCCTGAGGAGACCAGCCCTCACACCCTCCTCTCGGGCCTCTAAGACAGCTGCCCTCGCGGACCTAGATGTTATGCCGTAGGCAACGACGACCACATCCGCGTCCTCTAGCCATAAGCCCTCATAACGGATGATTTTGTCCGCACTCGCCCTTATCTTCCTGCAGAGCCTGGAGACAAGCTTGAAGTGGTCCTCGGGCTCTGTCGTCCTTACCCGCCCGTATTCGTCATGCGTCAGGCCTGTGGCATAGAGGCGGTAGCCCTCCCCGAAGCAGGCCATGGGCGGCACGAGGTCCTCCGGGTCAGGCCTGAAGGGTGCGTATTCGCCGGGGCCCACCCGGGGCCTCTTCCTCGAAATAAGCCGTTTTTCTATTTCCTCTGGCTCGGGTATAACGAGCTTCTCCCTCATGTGCCCTATGGCACCGTCGGCCAGCACTACGACCGGGCACCGGTATTGCTCGGCGTAGTTGAAGGCATCTATGGTGAAATCGAACATCTCCTGCACGGAAGCCGGGGCCAAAGCTATGACCTCGTAATCGCCGTGGGAACCCCATTTGGCCTGCATCACGTCCTGCTGCCCCATCTTGGTCGGCTGGCCTGTCGAAGGGCCTGCACGCATGACGTTCACTATGACGCAAGGCGTCTCGGTCATGGCTGCCAGCCCTATGTTCTCCTGCATTAGGCTGAATCCCGGGCCGGATGTGGCCGTCATGGCCTTCAGGCCAGCCCAAGAAGCCCCTATGACAGCCGCCAGGCTGGCCATCTCGTCCTCCA
>NJEJ01000076.1 GCA_002255025.1 Candidatus Bathyarchaeota archaeon ex4484_135
AAGTAGGCGTGGATAAGGGCCAGAAGGTCGTGGTGGGCATAAGGCCCGAGGTCTTGGTCCTGAGGCCCGGCGACCACAAGGGCGATAACGTGCTGCCCGGCACGATCGAGAGGGTCATGTTCGAGGGCATAGTAACCAGGTACGAGATAAGGCTGGACAACGACGACCTCTTGGTCATAACTGTCCCGAGCATGACGGCTGAGCCCTTGAGACCTGGGGACAGGGTTTCCGTTGAAGTGCCACATGGAAAGGTTTTTGTGTTCCCATACCCGGAGAGGGGGCTGAAGGAGGAGTTATCAGTTGAGTGAGCTGCTCAAATGGTTCGGGAAGAGGAGGGAAGTAAGGGCCATAAACCTCATGGAGAAGCACCTGGCCAATGTGGTTTCAGCCGCCGAGGACCTCGACAGGGCCATAAAGGCCGCCCTGAAGGGCGACGAGGAGGGTGTGAAGGCTTCTATAAATAGGGTCGTGGAGGCCGAGAAAGAAGCCGACAGGCTCCGCAGGGCCATAATGGACGAGCTGGCCAGCGAGGTCATCCCGGCCGCGGCCAGGGAAGACCTCATGCACCTCGTGAAGAGGCTCGACATGATAGCGGATTGGAGCCGTGAGGCAACACGCATATTGGCTTCCATGCCCATGGGCGACATACCGAAGAAGATACTCGAGTCCTGTTCCAAGATGACGGGCAAGGTGGTTGATTGTGCACATGCCGTGAGGAAGGCGGTGGTAAAGCTGCTCGAGAAGCCAGAGGAAGCCCTCGAGGAAGCCGATAGGGTTGAGAGGCTTGAGGAAGACGTGGACGAGCTATACGCTGAGGCGAGGAGGACCTTTGCCCTCATGGGGCCGGAGGAGGCCAGGCCTTCTATCCTCATACTGGCCAGGGACCTGCTTGATGCCATAGAAAACGTGGCCGATTGGTGTGAGAATTCATGCGATCAGGTCAGGGTCATCTGCGTTACCATAAGATAAGCCCCTGGTTGAGGCAGCCCACTAAGCTTATTAAGGACCGGAAGGGCCCCATGCCTGAAAAGAAGGAGGCCGGGTGTCCATGCCTAGGTTCAAGCAGACACCTGAGATACTAAAGCTGATGAGGAACAAGGAGCGGATAAGGAACATAGGCATAGTGGCCCACATAGACCACGGCAAGACCACCATGACGGACAGCCTGTTGGCCGAGGCAGGCATAATATCGCCCAAGATAGCTGGCGAGGCCAGGTGGCTGGACTACCTAGAGGAAGAGCAGAAGAGGGGCATAACCATCAAGACGGCTAACATATCGCTCCTCCATGAGGTAAATGGCAAGCCCTACGTGATAAACCTCATAGACACGCCGGGACACGTGGACTTCACGGGCAAGGTTACCAGGGCCCTGAGGGCCATAGATGGCGTCGTGGTGGTCGTGGACGCCGTCGAGGAGGTCATGGTCCAGACGGAGACGGTCACCAGGCAAGCCCTCATGGAGCGTGTCAGGCCCGTCCTGTTCATAAACAAGGTGGACAGGCTCATAAGGGAGCTGAAGCTCACGCCGAAGGAAGCCCAGGAGAAGATAGCACGCATCATAAGGGACTTCAACCACCTCATAGACCTCTACGCCGAGCCGGAGTACAGGGACAAGTGGAAGGTCAGCCCAGCCGAGGGGACGGTGGCGTTCGGCTCTGCCCTCCACAGATGGGGATTCACGGTCCAGATGGCCCAGGAGACGGGCATAAAGTTCTCGGACCTCATAGCGGCCTACAAGGAGGACAGGGTGGACGAGCTGAAGAAGCTCCTCCCGCTCCAGATGACGACGGGCCGACTGTGATGTGCTTCACCATGGCACAGGTAGACCCACACGCCGGTCTGGTCGCGACGGGCCGCCTGTTCTCGGGCACGATATACGAGGGCGAACAAGTCTACCTGCTCGGAGCCAAGCGTGAGTACAGGGTCCAACAGGTCTCCATCTATATGGGGCCGTTCAGGGACGCTGTCCCCGAGGTCAGGGCAGGCAACATAGCCGCCCTGTTGGGCATAGATGCTGCCCGTGCTGGCGAGACGCTCGTGGACGCGGCCTACAAGGACAAGATGGTGCCTTTCGAGCGTATAAAGTACATCACGGAACCCGTCGTCACGATAGCCGTAGAGCCCAAGCACCCGAGGGACCTCCCACGCCTCATAGAGGTCATGCAGAAGCTGAGCATAGAGGACCCGAACCTCGTGGCCACGATAAATAAGGAGACAGGCGAATACCTGCTGAGCGGCATGGGAGAGCTGCACCTGGAGATAGCCTGCAAGTTCATAAGAGATTATGGCCTCGAGATAGTCACCTCGCCGCCGCTCGTGGTCTACCGTGAGACCGTCACTGGCGAGGGCGTGAACGCCATGGCCAAGAGCCCGAACAAGCACAATAAGCTATGGCTCCAAGTTGAGCCCCTCGAGCCGGAGGTCGTTAAGGCCGTAGAGGACGGTCTCATAACGGACGAGATGCCGAAGAAGAAAGTAGCCTCCATCTTGCACAAGGACTTCGGCTGGCCAGCCGAGGAGGCCCGTGGCATATGGGCCATAGACCAGTACAAGAACGTGCTGATAGACGTGACGAAGGGTGTCCAGTACCTGCGTGAGGTCCGTGAGATGATAATACAGGGCTTCAGGCTGGCCTGCTCCTCAGGCCCGCTGAGCGGCGAGCCCATGAGGGGCGTGAAGGTCAAGCTCATACACGCTGAGCTTCACTCCGATCCAGCACACAGGGGTTGGGCCCAGATAGTGCCTGCGGCCCGCAGGGCCATATTCGGCTCCTTCCTGACAGCAAAGCCCGTGCTGCTCGAGCCGGTCTACAAGATACAGGTCTCCGTGCCCATAGAACTCATGGGTGCCGTAACCAGCCTCATATCACGCAAGAGGGGCCGTATCGTCATGACGGAGCAGAAGGGGCACCTCATGATGGTGACGGGCTACATACCGGTTGCCGAGACGTTCGGCCTAGCCAGCGAGATGCGTAGTGCCACGGGCGGGAAGGCGTTCTGGCAGTGCACCTTCGATCACTGGGCACCGACGCCCGATTACGTGGCCAAGAAGCTCATACCTGAGCTGAGGAAGCGTAAGGGCCTGCCGGAGGAAGTGCCACCGCCGGAGAAGTTCATAGATGAGGTCTAAGTAGCCACCCGGACAACTCCCTTATAAAGGCCCGCGAGCCTGCCGGAAGCTAGGTCGATATCCTTTAATACCCGGTTAAGAAGCCCATTATCGGGGGGAGCTTGGAGGAGAAGCTCAAGTCCGTGGTGAGGAGGTTTGTGCCCGATATAGCTAACCCCAGGTACGCTATCGTGGGTAAGGAGGGCGAGGTTCTGGCATTCAATTTCAGGAGCGATGAGCTATCCCGTATTAAGAAATTGATTTCCTCCATATCCGGGGAATTAAAGCCAGGGGATTTCCTGCTCAAGGGCAGCCGGTCAGGTGAGTGTCTCCTCGTCCTCAAGGTGGACGCGGAATCCCTGGTGGCTATAGGGGCAGCAGGGACCTCCCCAGGCATGATGCTGGCTTGTGCTCGTGCCGTGATGGGCGAGTTCAAGGAAGAGTTTAAGGAATCCCTTCCCCCACCCGAGGAGAAGCCCGAGGACATAGTATATGAGTTAAGCCCAAGTATCGGAGATGTAGAGAAAGCCCTGAGGTCCGTCTCGGGGAGGAGCGTCCTCGTCAGGACCATAGTAGCTAACTTAAATAGGGGCCTAACTGTAAGAGAGCTTACCTCTGGCCTGAAGGCAGCAGGCTTTGACATCACGCACGAGGAAGTATTGGACATACTGCGGTACCTTGAGGCCCTGGGCGTGGCTAAGAGAAAGAAGTGAGCTTGTCTAGGTGACTTAGCCTCCGGACCAAAGGTGCTCGAAGTAGACCTTGGCCACGTAGGCTAGCTCAGCGTAATCGGACCATATCGCCATAATGCTACCTCCATCTCCGAGGATGAGGACGGCTTCCCTGGCATCTACTATCACGCCCCCGCCGAACATCCCAGGCCTAAACTTGAGTTCCGCCAGCCCTCCTAGGTCCCCTATTTCCCCTGCCAGGTCCTCGGAAGCCAAGATACGGACCTCGATGCCCGTGAACCTCAGGTGTGTTATGCTCGGTTTGAGGGCCTCCATCAACCAACTGGCCGAGGAGGGCACGGCCATCAAGACCTCAGCAGATGCCCTGGCCATGACCTCCCTGACCTTCGACAAGACCTCATCTTGGCCCCTTATTATCCATATGTCGGGTCTCTCCCGAGCCTTGGAACGCTCGTATAAGGGCTGCAGTTCTTCTATCACCAGGGCCTCGAGTTCCCTGAGTTCTGCTTCCCTCCTGGCCCTCTCGGCCCTGACGGCCTCAGAAGGAGGCTTGGGATAATAGGTCTTAGGCCTCCCGGGCTTTACGCCCACCCATCCCCTCTGCCTCAGGGCCTCTAGGACACCGTATATCTTCGAGTAAGGTACTCCTGACAGGCGGCTTAGCTCCCTGGCCCCGAGTTCCCCATACCTGACGAGCGTGAGGTAAGCCCTAGCTTGGTAATCCGTGAGGCCCAAGGACCTGAGGGTCTCTAGGATCCTGCCATTCATCCTCCGTCTCACCGTGTGTGAAGTTGGGAAACCCTCATATAGCTTACGCCAAGCCCGCTACCGGAAGGTGATAAAATGGCGAGGGAGATCATAAAGCATACGAAATCCCTCTGCCCGGAATGTAAGAACGTCATAGATGCTGTCGTCTACGCCGAGGAAGGAAAGGTCTGGATAGAGAAGGAGTGCCCGGCACACGGCCGCTTCAAGGACGTCTACTGGAGCGATTACGAGCTCTACAAGAGGGCCCTGAGGTACGATTACATGGGCTCTAAGTTGGAGAACCCCAGGACAGAGGCCACCAAGGAGTGCCCTTACAACTGCGGCATATGCCCTCTCCACAAGACCTACACGGTCCTGGGCATAATTGACGTGACGAACCGTTGCAACCTGAACTGCCCGATATGCTTTGCCCACGCCGGTGCCGTCGGGTATGTCTACGAGCCCACTAAGGAGCAGATAAAGGCCATGCTCGAGAACCTCAGGTCCAACAGGCCCGTGCCGACGACGGCCCTCCAGTTCTCGGGCGGCGAGCCAACGGTCCGTGAGGACCTCCCCGAGCTGATCAAGATGGCTAAGGAAATGGGCTTCAGGCACGTGGAGGTCAACACGAACGGCATAATGCTCGCCAAGAGCCTAGATTACTGCCGCGAGCTCGTGGAAGCTGGTGCCGATACCTTCTACCTCCAGTTCGACGGCACGAAGCCCAAGGCCTACGAGGCGGCCAGGGGCAGGAACCTCCTGCCCATAAAGGAGAAGGCCATAGAACACCTGCGTAAGGCCGGCTGCAGGAGCGTTGTCTTGGTCCCGACGCTCGTCAGAGGCGTGAATGACGACCAGGTGGGCGAGATAATAGAGTTCGCGTACAAGCACAGGGACGTGGTAAGGTGCGTGAACTTCCAGCCCGTTTCCATAACGGGCCGCATAGACTACTCGAAGCGTGAGCAGATGAGGATAACCATACCGGACCTCATGCACTTGGCCGAGGAGCAGACGAAGGGCCGCATAAAAACAGATGATTGGTACCCGGTCCCGACCGTGGTGCCCATAGCTAAGGTGGCGACCAGCATAGTGGGCCGGGGCTTCCCCGAGTTCTCCTGCCACCCTCACTGCGGCATGGCGACCTACATAATACCGACCTGGCGTGGCTACAAGCCCATAACGGCCTTTGCGGACATAGACGGCCTCCTGGACGCCCTAGATGCTGCCGTCGGCCTAGAGAACAAGGACAAGGCCAAGGAGGTCCTTAAGGAAGCCGTGAAGAAGCACGTGGGCAAGGGCTTCCTCATACGCTACTTACTGCCGATCCTCTGGAAGGGCGAGTATGATGCCCTTAGGAGGCTGCACTACAAGATGATAATGATCGGCTCCATGCACTTCATGGACCCATACAACTTCGACGTGGACAGGGTCCAGAGGTGCATAATCCACTA
>NJEJ01000077.1 GCA_002255025.1 Candidatus Bathyarchaeota archaeon ex4484_135
CACGACCCAGAGGCAGAGGTAACGATATTCTACATGGACCTGAGGGCCTTCGGCAAGGGCTTCCAGGGCCTGGTCTCCAGGGCCAAGGAGGAGTACGGCGTCCGATACGTCAGGGCTAAGCCCTCCGAGGTCATGGAGGACCCGAAGACGGGCGACGTGATAGTCAGGTACGAGGACACGGAGACATCCGAGCTGCACGAGGAACGCTTCGACCTCGTGGTCCTCTGCACGGCCCTGGTCCCGGACCAGGACAATGCAAAGCTGGCCAAGGTGCTCGGCCTGAAATTGGACGAGCACGGCTTCTTCGAGGTAGCAGACCCCCTGCTGGCACCCGTGGACACGAACGTCCCAGGCATTTTCGTGTGCGGCTTCTGCTCTGGCCCCAAGGACATCTCGGAGAGCGTTTACCAGGCCAGCTGTGCAGCCGAGAGGGCCATGGAAGTGGTCTTGGGGAGGGGGGTGATATCATGAGCGGACACGAGGAGAAGCCCAGGATAGGCGTCTTCATCTGCCACTGCGGCCTCAACATAGCTGGCGTTGTTGACGTCAAGGAGGTAGTCAGGTACGCCAGCACCCTGCCGGACGTGGTGATCGCGAAAGACCACATGTACATGTGCTCGTCCGGCGGCTTAGACATGATAAAGGAGGCCATAAAGGAGTACAAGCTCAACAGGGTCGTTGTAGCGGCCTGCACGCCCAGGACCCACGAGCCCTTGTTCAGGCAGACCTGTGCCGAGGCCGGCCTGAACCCCTACTTGTTCGAGTCGAGATGGCGAACATCCGTGAGCACTGCTCCTGGGTCCACATGAGGGAGCCGAAGAAGGCCACTGAGAAGGCAAAAGACATAGTACGCATGACGGTCGCCAAGGCCAGGCTCCTGAGGCCCCAGCAGGACATAGTGGTGTCCGTCGAGCCGTCGGCCCTCGTGATAGGAGGCGGCGTCTCTGGCATGACAGCTGCTCTAGCCCTGGCGAAGCAGGGCTTCAAGGTCTACCTAGTCGAGAAGGAACCCGAGCTCGGGGGATTGCTGAGAAAGCTGAACAGGGTTTACCCGACTTTCAGGAAGGCCTCTGAGATAGTAGAAGGGCTGATGAGGGCTGTGGGGGCAGAAGATAACATAGAGGTCCTGACTTCCACGCGGGTTGAGCAGGTCAAGGGCTTTGTGGGCAACTTCAGCGTGAAGCTGAGGAGAGCCTCAGGTGAGGAGATGGACATCTTCGTAGGCACCATAGTGGTCGCCACCGGGGCTGTTGAATTCGAGCCGAAGGACCTCTACGGCTACGGCGAGTTAGAAGGCGTGATAACACAGCTCCAACTCGAGGAAATGCTGAGAGAAGGCAAGCTCGGAAAACCCCGGGCTGTCGTCTTCATCTTGTGCGTGGGGGCCAGGGAGGAGGAAGACCCACGTACCTACTGCGGCAGGATATGCTGTACCACGGCCCTGAAGAACGCCGTCCTCATAAAGGAGGAGAGCCCCGACACGGAAATCTATGTGCTCTACAGGGACATACAGGCCCCTGGGAAGGAATACGAGGAGCTCTACCTGAGGGCCAGGGAGTCAGGCGTCAAGTTCATCCGGTACGGGCCGGAGAAACCGCCTAAGGTGGCCAAGAGCGGCGATGGCCTGGAGGTCAGGGTTTACAGCACTCTCCTGGACCGCGAGCTGATATTGTCGTGCGACCTCGTGGTCCTCTCGACCCCCTTGGTCCAGCACGAGGACGGGAGGGCTCTCTCACGCCTTCTCAAGGTCCCGCTGGGTCAAGACGGCTTCTTCTTAGAAGCCCACCCGAAGCTGAGGCCCGTTGAATTCGCTTCAGATGGCATCTTCCTCTGTGGTACGGCCCACGCCCCCAAGCCCATAGCCGAGTGCGTGGCTCAGGCCAGGGCAGCGGCCGGGAAGGCAGCTATCCTCATGGGTGCTCGCGAGCTGAGGACCGAGGCCATAACGGCTGTTGTGGACCCGGGGAAGTGTATAGGCTGTGGGCTCTGTGCCGAGCTGTGCCCGTTCGGGGCACCCGTGATCGAGGGCCGTAAGGCCAAGATACGTGAGGCCGTCTGCAAGGGCTGCGGGACCTGTGCTGCCTCCTGCCCACGTAATGCCATAACCATGAGGCACTTCACCGACGAGCAGATAAGAGCACAAATAGAGGCCCTCCTGTTGGGCAGGTGAAACAATGCTTTTTAGAACCTCTAAGCCCCCCGCCCGGTGGTGCAGGCCATGGGAGAAGTAAGGATAGGCGTGTACATCTGCCACTGTGGCACTAATATCGCCGGCGTAGTTGATGTCGAGGAAGTGCGGAAGTACGTCGAGGGCCTCCCAGGCGTGGTTTTGGCCAAGACCTACCCGTACATGTGCTCGGACCCCGGCCAGAACTTGATAAAAGAGGACATAGAGAAGGGCCTGATCGATAGGGTGGTAGTGGCAGCCTGTTCCCCTAGGCTCCACGAGCCCACTTTCAGGCGTGTCCTGAGGGAAGCTGGTTTGAACCCGTATCTACTTGAGATGGCCAACATAAGGGAGCAGTGCTCCTGGGTCCACATGAGGGAGCCGAAGAAGGCCACTGAGAAGGCAAAAGACATAATCAGGATGACCGTTGCCAAGGCCAGGCTGTTGAGCCCGCTCCAGCCCGTAGAGGTCCCGGCCAGGCAGGAGGTGCTCGTCATAGGAGGTGGCATAGCCGGTATAACGGCCGCTCTCGACCTCGCTAACGCGGGCTTCCGCGTCTACCTCGTGGAACGAGCACCGAGCATCGGGGGCCACATGGCCCAGCTTGACAAGACATTCCCGACCATGGACTGCTCTCAGTGTATCCTCACGCCCAGGATGGTCGATGTGGCCAGGCACCCGAACGTGCAGCTCTTCACGAACTCTGAGGTAGTGGGCGTGGAAGGGTTTGCTGGCAACTTCAAGGTGAAGGTGCTGAAGAAACCGTATTACGTGGATCTGGACAAGTGCACGGGCTGTGGGCTCTGCGTCGACTTCTGTCCCATAGAGGTGCCGAGCGAGTTCGACGTGGGAATGGCACCCAGGAAGGCCATCTACATACCGTTCCCGCAGGCCATACCACACGTTGCGGTCATAGATCCTGAGCACTGCCTTTACTTCATGAAGAAGAAGTGCATGGTGTGTGAAGAGGTCTGTCAGGAGTTGGCCGCCGGTGCCATAGACTTCAGCCAACAGCCCGAGGAAGTAGAACTCGATGTCGGTACCATCATAGTGGCCACCGGCTACGACCTGTATGACCCGACGCAGGACGAGGAGTACGGCTACGGCCGTTATGAGGATGTCATAACAGCCCTGCAGATGGAACGCCTCCTTAGTGCGTCCGGGCCCACCAGGGGCGAGATCGTAAGGCCCTCGGACAAGGAGAAGCCGAAGAAGGTGGCCTACATCCAGTGCGTGGGCTCGAGGAGCCTCAGGCCCGGCCACGCTTCCTACTGCTCCCGTGTCTGCTGCATGTACGCCATAAAGCAGGCCCTCCAGCTCAAGGAGAAGTACCCGGACATAGATGTCTGCATCTTCTACATAGACCTGAGGACCTTTGGGCGTGGATACGAGGAGTTCTACTGGCGTGCCCAGGAACACGGCGTCCGCTTCATAAGGGGCAAGGTGGCCGAGATATGGCGTAGCAGGAACGGCCGCTTGGTCGTCAGGGCTGAGGATACGCTGACGGGTCGTGTCCTAGAGGAGGAATTCGACATGGTAGTGTTGTCGGCTGGCCTAAGGCCGTCTAAGGGCACCGAGGAGCTGGCGGCCTTGCTCAAGATACCCTTAGGGCCCGATGGCTTCTTCTTAGAGGCCCACCCGAAGCTGAGGCCTGTGGACACAGTCGTCGACGGCATATTTGTCTGCGGGACGGCCACAGGGCCCAAGGACATAGTCGACACGGTCGCCCAGGCTAAGGCAGCAGCTTCAAGTGCCATGGCCCTGCTCAGCAGGGGCAAGATAGTCATAGAGCCGTTCGTGGCGGCAGTCGATGAGGACAGGTGCCGGGGCTGCGGACGTTGTGAAGAAGTATGCGAGTTCGGTGCGGTGGCCGTGGAGGAAAAGGACGGGCGTCTCGTGGCCCACGTGAATGAGGCTCTCTGCAAGGGCTGTGGTGCTTGCTCCGTCCGTTGCCCGACGGGTGCCATAAAGGTGAGGAACTTCAGGCCGGAGCAGATAAGGGCTATGGTCAGTTCAGTGGCTGGTTGAACTCCGATTAAATTTTAAAAACGGGGCTCCCTCCCGTGGGAGGCGAGATGAGTTCCCTGATATTAGACATGAGGGAGGCGGACCCGAAGTTCAAGTACCGAGTGAAGGCCATCCCCGGGGCCGAGAAGCTGACGGTCTGTTTCCAGTGCGGTGCTTGCACGCCGGACTGCCCTGTGGCAAAACGCGTCGATATCTTCAGGCCCAGGAGGATAGTGAGGTTGGCCCTCTTCGGCTTTAAGAAGAGGCTGTTCTCCGACAACCTCCTGTGGCTCTGCCTAGGCTGCTTCGGCTGCACGGAGATGTGCCCTCAGGGCGTCAAGCCCACCGAGCTGATAGAGGCCCTCAGGGAAATCGGGGCCGAGGAAGGCATCCTGCCGCCCTCCATAAAGGACATGATGAAGGCCCTGCTCTCGACGGGCAGGATACACCGCATAACGAAGGCGAGGGAGAGAACAAGGACCAAGATGGGCCTCCCAGCCCTGGAGGAGCCGAACATGGAAGAGCTCGAGATCGTCTTTGCCTCCTCGGGCCTCGCCGAGCTAGTAAGTGGTAAGGAGGAGAAGTGAGATGCAGGTGGGCCTGTTCTTAGGATGCCTCGTGCCCTCGAGGTTCATGGCCTACGAGCTGTCCATGAGGAAGGTGCTGGAGCTGCTAGGCGTCGATGTAGTCGACCTCGGGACGGCCTGCTGCGGTAGCCCCTACATATTCTCCGTGGACAGGAAGGCTGGCCTGGCCCTGGCCGCTTGGAACTTGTCCCTGGCCGAGGAAGCAGGCGTGAAAACGCTCGTGACACCCTGCAGCGGCTGCAACGAAGTCCTTAACAGGGCCGTAGAAGAACTCAAGAACCTCACCCGTAAGGACGCCATAAACTCAGGCCCCTAAAGGGCCTCAAGGTAGCTGTCCACTACGGCTGCCACCTCCTAAGGCCCTCCGAGGTCATCAAGTTCGAGAACCCGCACGGCCCTAAGTCCATGGACGAGCTGGTGGAGGCAGCAGGTGCGGTGAGCGTGCCCTACGAAAACAAGCTGGAGTGCTGTGGCTTCCCGGCCATGCCAATCGACGAGGAGTTGGCCTACTCCATAGCCATGGACAAGATAAGGGCCATGTTGGCCGTCGGTGCCAACGCCGTGGTGACGGCCTGCCCGTCCTGCTTCCTCCACTTCGAGAACACCCAGATCCTGGCGAGGAGGAAGGGCGAGGAAATGCCCGTCCTGCCGGTGCTGCACATCACACAGCTCCTCGGCCTAGCCATGGGCCTGGGCCCTGATGAAGTGGGCCTGAGGGAGAACAGGGTGGGCACTGAGGACCTCCTCCAACTCCTCGGGGCTTGAGGCTGGCAGCGGCGTGCTGGGGGCATGAAGCCGGAACATATTTAATAGCACCTGCCTGCCGTAGGCGGGCCCGAGGAGGTGGGTGGTGAAGTGGCGGAAAAGAAGGGAGGAAAAGGCAGTTTTGAGCCGAGGATAGTCGCCTTCTGCTGCAACTGGTGTGCTTACGCTGGTGCCGACCTTGCTGGCGTGAGCCGCATCCAGTACCCGGCTACGGTCAGGATAATAAGGGTCATGTGCACGGGCATGGTAGATGAGAGCTACATCCTCAAGGCCTTTGAGGCCGGGGCCGATGGTGTTCTCGTGGCTGGCTGCCACCCCGGCGATTGCCACTACATATCCGGCAACCTGAAGGCCGAGAAAGAAGTCGAGAAGACGAAGAAGCTCTTGGACCTCATAGGTGTAGGGAGCGAGAGGCTAAGGCTTGAATGGGTTTCAGCTTCTGAGGGCGAGAAGTTCGCCCGTGTCGTAAAGGAGTTCACGGAACAGCTAAGGGAAATGGGGCCCAGCCCCCTGAGGCCCGGATCGGGCCGTCTCGAGAGAGATGGAGGCGAGGTCGTGGAGGCCCGGGCACCCGAGGCTTTCAGGTCTTTTGTTAATGAGGTCCTCTCGGGCGAGTTCATGTGGAGGTGCCTTGGCTGCTACCTCTGCCACTCTACTTGCCCGGGCGGCCTCAGGATAGCCGAGATCATCAGGGTAGCCAGGGCCCAGGCCCCGAGGGAGCAGGTCGATTTGATGAGTGCTCACGGTGCTGTCCCCCTGATATGGGCCAGGATGATGGCTAACCCGGCCGTGAAGCCGAACAAGCTGAGCTGGCTCAAAGACGTGGAGGTATCCAATAAGGGCGATATCATGTTCTTCGTGGGCTGCATGCCCTTGTTCGAGGTCGAGTTCGAGGACCTGGCCCTCAACTCGACCCAGATGGTCTTGAACGCCATAAGGATACTGAACAAGCTGGGCATCAGGCCAGCCGTATCGGCCGACGAGAGGTGCTGCGGCCACGACCTCCTATGGACGGGCGACTTCGAGGACTTCGAACGCCTGGCCAAGCTCAACGTGGAGGCCATAAAGGCCACCGGTGCCAAGACGGTCATAACGGCCTGTCCCGAGTGCTACAGGACGCTCAAGGTGGATTACGCCGACCTGCTCGGGGGCCTGGACTTCGAGGTCAAGCACATATCCGAGTTCCTATATGAGGCCCTTCAGGAAGGGAAGCTGAAGTTCGAGAAGGAACTGGCTAGGAAGGTAACTTACCATGACTCGTGCAGGCTCGGGAGGCACATGGGCATTTACGAGGAGCCCAGGGCCATCCTGAAGGCCATACCGGGCCTAGAGCTGGTCGAGATGGAACGCAACAGGGAGGAAGCGGCCTGCTGCGGGATGAGTGCGTGGCTCCTCTGCGGGGAAGTCTCCAAGAGGCTCCAGCTCGAGAGGTTGAAGGAAGCTAGGGCCACGGGTGCCGAACAGCTCGTGGTAGGCTGCCACAAGTGCAAGATTCACTTCACGTGCGTCCAGAACGAGAAGGTCCCGCCCGGCTACGAGGACGTGAAGGACATCAAGGTGGTAGAGCTCACCGAACTCGTGGCAGAAGCCATGGGACTTTCTTGATGGCCCCTCAGGACAAGGGCAACCTCTTTCACCATTCGGCCGAAACCTCCTTCTTCACCGGGGCCCGTTGGCCCTGGGCTAGGGACAAATAAGTGCTTTTTCAACGATCTGGTCATGAGGTTTAAGAGGCCCCTCATCTGAGGTTAGGTCGGCCGGAAGGAACGGCCATGAGGTTGGACGGCCTGAAGGCATTATGCTTAGAACAAGTGC
Source organism: Candidatus Bathyarchaeota archaeon ex4484_135 (assembly GCA_002255025.1). Lineage (GTDB taxonomy): Archaea > Thermoproteota > Bathyarchaeia > EX4484-135 > EX4484-135 > EX4484-135. The sequence goes on from NJEJ01000077.1 coordinate 7,342, forward strand.
CGCCCGGCAGGCTCAAGGCCCTCATGGCCTTAGGCCCGGGCATCTTCGGCTACGGCAGCCCAGGAGAAGTAGTCCTCATGGCCCTCGTGAGCCGGTTGAGGCCGAAGATAAAGTACACGAGGTTAAACGAGGCCTTCCTCCTCATGGTCGATGCCCGGCTCTTCAAGTTGGACGTGAAGAAAGGGCTCTTCGGGGATTTGCTGGCCGATAAGCTCCTGACGCCCTACCTAGCCCTAGAAGGATCCGATTACCTCAGGGAACTCGATGTAGCCTTCAAGCAGAGGATAATAACGGAGCTCTTGTCCAACCTAGTCCTCGACCTGCCGGAATTCGCGAGCGAGATATACATAGACCCCAGGTACTTCCTGTACGAAGCCGTGTTCAGGATGAGTCGCATCATGCCCCTCTCGGCCTACATGTTCGCCAACCTGTTGGCCAGGCGTGAGGACAGGCACGTTAACGAGGCCAAGATAATGGAGGGCTTCAAGGAGGCCATCAGTGCTCTCGAGGCGTTCGGCTACCTGAGGTCTGAAGGAGGCTTCGTGAGGCTGGGCGAGAAGGCCTTGAAGAAGGGGATGAGGGCCTTCATCATAAATGACCTGGCCTACGGGCTGGGCGAGACCATCAGGGGCCTGAGGAGGCACTTGATGAAGATACTGCCGGGCCTGGCCAAGGCCTACGTGCTCGAGAAAGAAGCCTTCCTCAAGAGGTCAGGGAAGGAGGCCAAGCTAAGCCCACTGAGCGAGCTCCCGAGGCCAGAGAGCTTCTTGCTCCTCAAGACTCACCTGGGCCTCAGGCCAGCCTTCGCTAAGGCCGTGCTAGAGGAAATAGCTCGGCTCTTAGGGCCCGTTAGGAAACAAGACGACATTAGAATATCGGAAATCGGGGGCTCTCTGAACGTCGTTTACTTGGTTTCCGTGGAGGGCGAGTCCGGCAGGGTCAGGTTCGTGGTGAAGAAGTTCAAGAACTGGAACAACCTGAAGTGGCTATCCCTCAGGCTTTGGTCCTTCGGTGCGAAGAAGTTCGTGATTTCCGGGCGTAAGAGGCTAAAGCATGAGTATAGCATGTGCAACCTCTTGAGCGAGCTGGGCTTCCCTGTCCCGAGGATACTCCACGTTGACCTGACGACCAACACGCTCGTGGAGGAGTTCATAGAAGGTTTCAACTTGGCCGAGCCCATGAGGGCCTTCATGTTCGGGGAAGGAGGTGGCGGTTCCTTCCTGGCCCTCGTAGAGAATGCTGGCCAACTGGTGGCCAGGATACACTCCCACGATGTAACGCTCGGCGATTGTAAGCCCGAGAACTTCATAATCGATCGGGAAGGCAGGGTCTACCTCGTGGACCTAGAGCAGGCCTCTGTGGGAGGCGATAAGGCCTGGGATGTAGCCGAATTCCTCTACTACTCGGGCCATTTCGTCCCCAGCCTGGCGGCTGAAGAGGTCTTCGAGCCCATAGCCAGGGCCTTCCTCAGGGGCTACCTCGGTGCCGGGGGGTCGCCGGAGGTCATCAAGAAGGCTTCTTCCGTGAAGTTCGCCCGTGTTTTCAGCATATTCACG
>NJEJ01000078.1 GCA_002255025.1 Candidatus Bathyarchaeota archaeon ex4484_135
CTGCCCCGTGCGTAAGCCGTGCCGTGCTCTTCCTCCCTGATGACTATCAAAGGCCTATCGAGCTCCTCGAGCCAGGATATGGTTTCCTCCGGGGCCGTCAGGCCTGGCTTGCCCACCCAGGCCACCTCATCGACTCCATCGAACTGAACGACCCTTTTGGCCCCCAGGGCCTTGTAGAGCTCGGCTGGCACGGCCTTCGAGGTCACCACCACGTCCGCCAACGGTATGGTTAGCCTCCCGACAGCCTCGGCGTGTGGCGTGTCCGACGTGCATATGATCGGGATGCCGAGGCCGAAGGCCACACGGCAAAGCTCGACGCTCTGGTTGCATATGGCCACATCCGGCCTCTTGTCCTCCGAGGAGAAAATACGAGCCAGCTCCCCCTCGCGTTCTACGCTGGCCATGAGCTTGCCAGTTCTCGAGTGCGGCACGTAACGGCCTACGATCAAGAACTCCTCGCCTAGTGCCTCGGCCAGGGCCAGAGTGTCCGGGTGCTCCCTCGTGGTCAATATGACCTCGTGTCCTCTCGCCCTGAGGGCCCTGGCTATGGCGGTTGCATACCTGACGTGCTTGCCCGTGCAAGCATCCAGCCAAACCCTCACCAGGTTTTTGCCCTCCTCAACAGCTCGGCTTTCTTACGCTCGTATTCTTCCCTGGTCCCTATCGGTCTTGCTGGCACGCCAGCCACGACCGTCCTGTCGGGCACGTCCTTCGTCACGACGGCACCGGCGGCCACGATGGCACCCTCGCCTACCGTCACGCCGGGCAGTATCACGGCTCCAGCACCTATGACGGCCCCATGCTTCACCAGGATGGGCGAGATAACCCACTCGGAACCGGCTATTGGATACTTGTCGTTCGTGAACGTGGCCCTCGGGCCTATGAAGACATCATCCTCTATCTTCACGCCCGGCGGTATGTAGACGAAGGCCTCTATCTTGCAGTTATCGCCTATCTCGACGCCACGGCCTATCTCGACGTAAGAGCTTATGATGCAATTACGGCCTATCCGGCAGCCCCATAAGTTGACGTTGTGCCATATGACCGTGCCATCTCCTATCTCCGTGTCGGGCGTTATGAGCACGTTCTTGCCCTTCACCACGTACTTCCCGGATGGCACGACGAGCCCCTCGCCAGAGGCATGTATCGGCATTTAATAACGGGAGCGGGAAAAAGCCCTGGAGGGCCTTCCTTGGAGGTGCTCGTGAGGCCCATGAGGCCAGAAGACCTAGATGCCTTAGTCGAGTTCTGGGCCGATATGTCAAATGACCCTGTGGTTTCGGGCAGAATTTACCCGCCGACTGAGGAGAACAAGCGTAAATGGCGTTCCTGGGTCCTGAAGGTCCATGAGGAAGACGAACGGCAGGTCCTCGTGGCCGAGACGAACGGGCAGGTGATCGGCTACATATTGTTCCGCGTCAGGACCGACCTGCCCCTCTGGTCGCCCCACAGGATGGCCACCATATACGATCTCTACGTCAGGCCTGATTTCAGGCGTAGGGGCGTGGCCACCAAGCTCTTGGCGGAGGCCCTAGAGGCCATGAGGCCCAGGGGCGTCACGCTCGTCACCATCACGGCCCTCGTGGCTAACGAGCCCGCCCTGAGGCTCTACCGGAAGGTGGGCTTCAGGGACCTCCGGCTGACGCTCGTTAAGGAGCTTTAGGCCCTCAGAAGCCGAGCTCTGATAGCCCTTTCGTCACCCGCCTCGAGATATCTATGCCCTTGAATTCCTCGAGCATGAAGTAGAGCAGGTCCAGCTCTTCCTTGCTCATCCTGGGGTCTACCTTGCGTATGAGGGCGGGCTCTCCTATTCGCTCGTGTTCTGAGGAAGGCTATCCTGGCGTCTTCTCCGGCCTCTAAGGCCCCTGCTCTCTCCAAGACCCTCAGGAGGGCCTTCAAGCCTTTCTTCTCCTTCCTCGTCAGCTTGAGCCGTCCTCGCTCCTCTAAGTCTATCACCACGGCCTGCCCTAGGTCGCCGGTTTTCGCGAGTAAGTCCCGGTTGACTATGAAGACGGCTCCCGGTGGACGGCTCCCTATGTCCTTAAGCCCCTCGGGCCCTTCTACGACCTCCACCTTCGTGTCGGCAGGCTCCATCAGGGCCCTGATGACCGAGAAGACCTCTAGAGCCAAGGAGTCAGAAGAGGAAGCTAGGATAAGCCGTCCCCTGGATATCAGGGCCGATAAGGCGAGGGCCAGCCTCTCGTCCCCGACGAGGGACCTCAGGTCAGAAAGCGTCATGCTGGGCTTCACGGCCTCTATGGGGCCGCCCGCTGACCTGAACACGAGGGACCTCCTGACGGATCCCTCGGCATCGAAGTAGACCACGAGGACATGGTCCCCGTGATAGAATGCTATGCTGGATAGGCCCCTCTCCCTCGCATTCCTGAGGTCCCCCTCCGTGGGCTCATACTCGTCAATCCGGCCACAGCGAGGACACCTGACTCTTATCAACACGGACTTCATGTCCTACTGCTCGTCAGTCCCGCGACAGATAAACCTGGCCCTTAGCTCAGCTGAAGAAGGTAGTCAATACAGCCAGGGCAGAAGAGAGCACGAAGAGCGATACTATCCTGAGCACAACAACTCGCTCGCTAGCGGGCCTCTTGTAGCACATGAGCGTCTGGAGGCTCCTTATGTGATCAGCGTATAACAGGCCGTCGGCCGTCATGGAGAGGCTCGGGGCCTTCCGCCTGAAGAAGTGGTTGGCCAGTATGATGCAGGAGTTGATTATGTATGGCAGTATGCTGATCAAGAGGGCCTGCTCCCTGTTGGCTATTATGGCGAAGGAAGCCAGTGTTATGCCGAATGCGTAGGAGCCCACGTTCCCTACGAAGATACGGCCCGCGAAGTTGAAGCAGGCTAGGACGGCAAGGGCCAGTACTGGCACGACGAGCAAGACGGCCATGTGGGGTGCCACTAGGGCCAGGGCGACCATGACCACGAGCGGGCAGAGCGTCTCGAGGCCGTTCAGGCCCCCGAGCTGGTTGACCGTGTTGGTCGTGACAGTCACTATGGTCGGTATCACGACCGCGTAGTAGAACAGCAGGCCCGCCAGGCCGAAGGCCCTGAAATCTATCTTGCCGAATATGTAGGTAGACATGACCGGGTAGCCCTGCCTGAGGGCCATGAGCGGCAGGCTGGCCACTAAGGGCGTGAAGGCCTTGTAACGCCACCTCAAGTCCATCCAATCGTCTATCAAGCCCAGGAAGCCGCCGAACAGTATGCAGGAAGCGAGCGGGAGAGCACCGTTCCTCACGCCCTCGTCTAAGAGGCCCCAGAAGGAGCCCGCGAAGTATATGGAGAAGAGGTAAGCAGAACTGGCCAAGACGTAGAATACGCCGAGCCCATTCGGCACCTCCGGCCTGCCCGGCTTATGATAATCGATGGCCCTCGGGAACGGCACTCCAGGCCCCAGGCCACCATGCTTCCCGGCCAGTTAAGCCTTGAGGGGCCCGGGCAAGTTAGGTTAAAATAGGGCCGGCTGGACCAGGGGTCAGGGTGAGGGCCCCTGTCCGAGGAGGAAATGCCCGAAGAAGACGTCGAGTACGAATGTGTTGTGTGCGGCAGTAGGATAAAGTTCAGCACGATAGAGGCCCGTGGGGGCTACATAAGGTGCCCCAACCAGTACTGCAGGAGCAGGATACTGAGGAAGGTAAGGCCCCTACGGATGAAGCACGTCAGGTGCGATTAGAAACCGGCTTTTAGCACGTCCTCAGGTTTCATGATTTCCCTGAGGAGAACTGTTGCATAAGAGCCCCTGGGCAGCCTAAAACATAACCTCAGGGCCCTATGGCCCGGGTTCAGCTCGTCATCGAAGACCTCGGGGGCCCTAAGCATATCGGGCTTGACTAACGCTGGCCTGAGCCAGCCGGGGGAAGCCAGCTCGGGCATGACCCTGACCTTAAAGTCCTCAGGCCTCACGCCTTCTTCCTCGAGAATGGTCTTCTCGACCTCACCCTGAGCACCGGAGGACAGCTCTTGCCTGAAGCCCGGGAGCGGCAGAGCGAGAACAAGGCCCTTACCTGTTTTGGACGTGCTGATGACCTTAATGGCTCTTGAGGTCGGCAGGCCGCGCTCATCTAGCTCTATAAGCCAATCCCCGGGCCTCGCTTCAGCTAAGGGCAGGCCATAAGCTATCCTCTTGCTCAAGAACCTGTTGAAGAGGTAAGCCTGGTAAGCGTGGACGAATAGCCTCCTCAGCCTGAGCGGCAGGAGCCTAAGGGCACCATGGAAATCCCCGGGCTTCTCCAACAAGTGCTTGGCCATCGCATGCTCATAATATAGGCCCCTGGGCAGTAGGCTCAGGAAGCCCTTCAGGTCCCAGGTATCAGCCAGGTAGGAACGGGCCTCAATAGTCCTCGGTCCTTCCCCAGGCCCCGCGTAAGTCAGGAAGAGCTCTACGGCCTTCTTCACGTTCCCCCTGACCAGCTCGCGGCCCACTAAGTGCGTGATGGGCCTGGCGGTCCCGAACCTTTGGTGCCCGAAGAAGTTGGGGAGGCCCCCGAACTCGGCTAGCTCGGACAGCACGGCATCGAGCCTCCCCAATACGGCCCCGCGGGCAAGTTCTATGGTCCTGATGGTTATGTCGAACTCGTTGGCTGCTAGCTCACCTGGGCCAAGAGGCTCGGTCCTGAAGCAGAGCGGTATCACGTAAAGGCCCCTGATGCCGAGCTGGGAGAGGATCTCAGGCCTAGCCCCTCTTACGGTCAAGAACTGTGCGGTCTTGGCCCTGGCGTCCTTAAGGCCAGCGAAGCTTATGAGCCCGTCCGGTATCCCGAGGGCCTTGACCAGCCTCCTGACGGCCTCGAGCGTGTCCATGCCCTCCTTGACCAGGGAGCACAGGAGGAAGCTCCCCCTGCCTCCAACGGGTCCTCTGGGCGGCTCAAGGGGGGCCTTTGACCCATCGAGCAGTACTTCCCTGACCGAGAAGTCCCCAAGGAGCTGCCTTATCCTGCCCCCCACGCCCTCTGTTGAGGTAGCGTAAACCTCTAGGCCGATTTGGCGTTCTAGCTCAGGGGCCTTCACGGGGAATCCCTGCTCGTAGGGAAAAATAAGGGGGTTAAAGGCCGAGGGCCTTCAGGTACTCCCTCATGAAGGCCGGCAGGTCAGGCCAGGCCCTGCTCGTTATGAGGTTGCCATCGACTACTACTTCAGCGTCCACATAAGTGGCCCCGATGCCTTCTATATCGGCCTTTAGAACGCCGTAAGCGGTCATCTTGCGGCCCTTCAGGTGCTCTGGCACCAGGGCCGTCAGGACCAACGGGCCATGGCATATGGCTGCCACGGGCTTGTTGGTCTCGAAGAAGTGCTTTACCACGGCCTTCAGCTCGGGGTAGGTCCTTATGTACTCTGGGGCTCTGCCGCCCGGTATTATGAGGCCATCGTACTCCTCTGGCTTGACTTCCTTGAAGGACTTGCTGACCCACTGCTCGGCGAACCTGTAGCCCAGCTTCTCGGTATAGGTTTCCCATCCTGGCTCGAAGTCGTGGACCACTGTGAATATGACCTTCTTCGTCGGTGCAGCTACATCGACTTCTACACCTGCTTCCTTCAGCCTCCAGTAGGGGTAGAAGAGCTCTTGTGCTTCAACAGCATCTCCGGCTATTATGAGGACCTTGGGCAATTCCCCCACCGGTCATAAGAGCCATGGCAGGGCATAAAAGGACTTCGGCCCCGGCGGGCAGGACCCCGGCGAAAAATGTTTATTAAAAAGCCGGGTGCCTCCCCGTGGAGTTCTGGGGTGAAGGCCCGTGGAGGGGAAAGCAGAACATAAGGAAAGGATAGAACAAGCAATCGCTATACTCAAGACCATAAGCGAGGACTTCACGACCCCGAGGAACATAAGGAGGGCTGCGAAGAACTCCATAGATGCCCTCATGGACGAATCGCTCAGCCCAGCCGTGAGGGCTGCGAACGCCATAAGCATATTGGACGAGATAAGCCAGGACCCGAACATGCCCGTGCCGACTAGGACCAAGATATGGCAGGTCATATCGATACTCGAGGGCATAAAGGATTAAGGTCGTGGGGAATTGAACGCCGAGCCAGCACGC
>NJEJ01000079.1 GCA_002255025.1 Candidatus Bathyarchaeota archaeon ex4484_135
GGGCCTCATAATGCGTGTCTTAGGCTACGACCACCCTCCTGGGGCATGGTTCTGCGAGCCCCTCTACGCACCGTGCAGCATCTTCAGGTCGGCTGACCCAAGGGCCCCGAGGAGGGCCTTAGATGGCGGATTGTACTTTAAGTTCTACGGTGATGAGGGCTGGAAGTTCGTCATGACCCGTTTCCCGGCCTACAGGCTGTTCCACGAGCCCCTGGGGACCTACCTGGTGGGCGTGAGAGAGGGCCACATAAGGGCCGTCAGGAAGACAGATGAGGGCCTGAGGGCCTTCCTGAACTCCAAACTTGATGACGAGCTCTCAAGGGCCCTGAGGGAGCTCTTAGACGAGCTGATGGCCATTTCTAGCCTTAGACTAGCCGACTTCGGCCTGTTCGGCTCCATGCTACACGGCTTTTATCATCCCAAGCTATCAGATATTGACCTGGTCATATACGGCCTCAAGGCCCTCAGGGAGGCCAGGGAAGCCCTTAAGGTCCTTTACGCATCCGGTGAGCGTTTTAAAAACGAGTTTGGGCCCGATTGGGCTCCCAGTAGGGCCGAATTGCCCTGGCTTAACATGAGGTCTGAGGAATTCAGGTGGCACCAGGCTAGGAAACTCATATACGGCTTCTTCTCAAGCCAAGAGGCCAGCAGGTGGGTCAAGTTCGAGCTTGAGCCCGTCAGGTCTTGGCCAGAGATCAGGAATCGCTACGACCCGAGGGAGCGTATAAGGAAGCTGGGCTGGGCCGTCTTGAGGGCCGTAGTATCGGATGCCTCTGGCTCGCCCTTCATGCCAGCCATCTACGGCCTGGAGGACGTACGGTTCGTCGAGAAGCCCAAGGGGGCAGAGGAACCCGAGCGGGTCATCTGTTATGTAGATGAGTTCAGGCTCCAGGCCGAGGAAGGAGAGGAGGTCCTGATGGCAGGTTGGCTCGAGGAGGTCGAAGGGCCCAGGTCAACCCGCTACCAGGTGGTCCTGACCTACGGGCCCAGGTACTACGAGCAAGTCCTGAAGGTCATAAGGCCCGGAGGGGCTTGACGTAATCGCCGGGTCTCCCTCCTACTAACAGCCTTACCTCCTCCAGGCCCTTTGGGCTGAATACCGCTTCTAACTTCCCCCTCGCCTCGAAGGCTTCCCCCTCCTTGAGGTGCTCACAGAACCTCATTCTGAAGGAAGCCAGGACGTTCGGAACCGGGCTCCTCGGCCCCTCTAGGACTTCGATGTCCGTTATGAGGTATCTGCAGGGCGTGAATATGCTGTCCGAGGCGTCCTCGACCCTGGCCCTTATGGCGGCCGTGCCGAGGGACCTGAACTTACGCCTCCCGTAGGGCTCTGGGCCCGTGCTCGGCACCAGCCTTATGGAGTAAGGCTTCCCCCTGAAGATGCCCTGGAGGACCTTCCCGGGCTCCCCCTTCCCGGGCTCCCTAGAGAAGAAATCACAGGCTTCGTAAGGCGTGTCCTTGCTCCTGGCCAGCCAGACGGCCCTGAGCTCGCCCGGGCCCAGGGGCTTGGTCATGCCTTCCTCCCTCATGGCCTTGAGGGCCCCGTAAGCCCTAATGCATGCCTCCCGGCCATAGATGACCAGGTCAATGTCAGAACTTGGCTCCTCTAGGCCCACGAGAAGGGAGCCTGACACGCCTACCTCGTGTTGGGCCAGGCCTGCTCTGTCCCTGAGCTCGTCGGCCATCTCCAGGGCCGAGATCGCCAGATCGGATCGGGGCGACTTGCTGAGCTTGCTGAGGCCCCCCACCGGGTCTAAGACACGGGCCACATCCGTTAAGGGGACCTCGCAGAACTTATCCCCGAGGACTGGGTCGAAGGTCAGGTAGTAGCTGAAGTGCTCCCTCAGGAAGGCCATCCTCTCGGCCCAGCTCGATAGCTTCCTGAAGGCCCTCCCGGCTCTAAGCCTCGGGCCCGCTGGGTCTAACACGTACCTAGGGTAAGCCAACACCCGCCCGGGCGGGTGGACGAGGCCCTTTACCTCAAATATATGGCCTGACCTCAGCTCCAACATGAAGCCCTCGATCGGCTCCCTCAGCACTACTCCACCGGGGACCGGAGGAGTAAGGGCAGGGAAAAAGCCTTACGAGCTAGTCTCACCAGGAACTTGTGTAGAGCTTGAGGACCGGGGCAGGGCTAAAAGAGCTGCCTGATAGAGGAGTCTACACGTTAGTCATCTACATAGAAAACCCACTGGAAGTAAAAGTCGGTTCCCTGGATACCCTTGACTTCAGGGCAGGCTTCTACCTCTATACGGGCTCTGGGATGGGAAGCTCCGGCCTTAAAGGACGTATAAAGAGACACCTCGGGGGACGCAAGCACGTCTTCTGGCACATAGACTACCTGTTAGAGAAGCCGGGAGTTTCCATCAAGTCGGTGGTGGCCTCAGGCTCTCGGGTCCGCATGGAATGCGAGGTCAACAAGGCCCTGATGGCTTCCCTTAGGGCCTACGCACCCTTCAGGGGCTTTGGCTCGTCTGATTGCAGGTCGGGGTGCCCAGCTCACCTTTTATTCGCGGGCGAGGAAGATCCCACTGACCGCGTGGTGGCCGTTTATCTGAGCCTGGGCCTAAAGCCCGTCCTGCTGGAGGTCGAGAGGGAGCTTGAAGGGCCTTAGGATAAGGGTTGCCGTGCCAAGGGACATAAAGCGTATGTCCGAGCTAGAGGAGACTTGCTTTGAGGAATCCTACCCAAGGGAACTCCTGGCCTTCTTCGTCATGGACAGCCGTTTCATAAGTCTCGTGGCCGAGGTGAATCAGGTCATCATCGGGATGGCCGTGGCAGAGCTAGAGGAGAAAGAGTTGAAGAAAGTAGGACACATATGGACCATAGAGGTCCTGCCTCCTTACAGGCGGAAGGGCGTAGCTATGAGGCTTCTCAGGGAGCTGGAGGAAAGATTGAGGGCTAGGGGGGCAACGGAGTGCTACTTAGAGGTCAGGACGGATAACGATCCTGCCATAAGGCTCTACGAGAAATTAGGCTACGAGAAGGTGGGCATCATAAGGGATTACTATGGCCCGGGCATAGACGCCTTCTTCATGGTAAAAGACCTGACTAAGATGAGCCTTGGTAATCTAAGATAGCTTTCTTTTAGGGGAAACTTTTAAATTGCCTTTCCCCATGAAGCAAGGGTCTGGCTATGCTGAGGACCACCATCTACTACTATCTCCCCCCTCCAGAATTAAGTGCCGGGAGGGGCGGGGGCCAGGGACGGTCCGAGGAGAGGCTCTACCTCACCATCTGGGACGAGAGGGCCGTTGACCCGAGGTGGAGTGGCGGGAAGGGTGCTGGCGTGGCCAAGATACTGAGGGCCATATCTGAGCTGAAGGCCATGGGGCTGCCCGTCTCAGTGCCCTTTGCCATCATACTGACGCCACACTTCACCAAGAGACTGCTGAACTCGGAACCGAGGATACTGGAGAAGGTGAAGAAGCTAGAGGAAGCCTTGGGGAAGGGGGAGGAAGTAGGAGAATTGCTCGAGGAGATAAGGGACCTCATAATGGGCCTCACCTTCCCGCCGGAGCTGGAAAAGGCCCTCGATGAAGCCATAGAACTCCTCAGGAAAGAAGGGCTAAGGGCTGGTAAGGAAGAACCCATAAGGATTGCGGTCAGGTCGAGTGGGTTAGCAGAAGATCTGCCGTCGGCTTCCTTTGCAGGTCAATACGAGACCATATTGAACGTCAAGCTAAATGATAAGGAAGAGGTCAAGAAGGCCGTATTGAAGTGTCTCGCCAGCGTCTATGGGGATAGGGTGACTGATTACAGGCAGAAGCTAAGGAACAAGGGCATGAAGCTCCCGAGCGAGACCGAGATAGCATCTAAGGGCCTCTTCTCCATAATACTCCAGCTCATGGTTGATTCGGAGTGGAGCGGAGTCGGCTTCTCGCTGGACACAGAGACCGGGAACCCGAGGGTCTTCAAGTCGACGGCCTGGCTGGGCCTCGGCGAGCTAGGCGTCCAAGGTAAGGTCCCTACGGCCGAGATATTCGCTGCCAAGCTCCCGAGCAAGCGAAAGGTGAAGCTCTCCGGGCGTGAGGTGCCGAGTTCCGTGATATGCCTTGGCATAAACCCGCCCTCCAAGCCCCAACAGGAGAAGATGATATGGGACCCGGTCAGCGGCCAGAACAAGATAGTCAAGATAGACGAGCCAGTGAACCCGAGGATTGCGGATGAGACGCAGGCCCTCCTAGTCTCCATGGCCATAGAGCACTTAGAGCGGACCATAGGCAAGGGCAAGCCTGTTGACGTGGAGTTCGCCTGGGAGAAAGGCAGGCTCTACCTGCTCCAGGTGAGGCCTGAGACGGTCCACGCCACGAAGAGCAAGGCCGTGATAGAGACCTACATACTGGAGGAGGAGCCGCCGGAGGACGCCCTGCTCGGCGTGGGCCTGAACGTGGGCTTCAAGATATCGACGGGCCCCTTGATGCCCCTCCTCTTCGGAGACTTACCGACCGAGGAGCTGACGGCCCGCATAAGGCTCATGAAACGCATACTGACCAAGGTCATCGAAGAGCTGGACGTGAAGCCCATGCTCTACACGGAGATAACAAGCCCTCCGTGGGAACCCATAATGAGGAGGGAGCTCCTCTCGGGCATAATAACCGAGCTGGGCAACAGGACGAGCCACCCGGCCATAATAAGCAGGGAGGAAGGCCTGGCCTGCAGCGTGGGCACCAAGGGCCTGTCAGAACGACTGAGCGAACTCAAGGACCTCTACTGGGGCGTGGCCTGCACGAGCTGTGACTTCTGTGCGGTAGGCAGGATAAACAATGACCCCATGCCCGAGGCGTGCCCATCCTGTGGTAGCCAGCTCTTCACGGTCAAGCTGAAGGAGCCCGTCACGCTCGACTGCACGAAGGGAGAGGCCCGCATCTACAGGGGGGCCTTCAAGTTCAGAGTCGAGAGGAAGGTCCTCCACGAACTCCCGAGGCCGAGGACGAAGGTGGCCGTGAACTGCGGTTCCCCCATGGAGGCCCTCCACGTCTCGCTCATACCCGGCGTCAGCAAGGTCGGGCTGGCCAGGGAGGAGTTCATAGCCGCCTGGATACAGGTCCACCCGGTCTTCTGCATTAAGGCCAGCAAGGTAAAGGCAAGAAGAGGTTTCTGGGCTCCGGAGGTCGAGGAGCTCTTCCCGCCCGGTGTTGACCCGAGGGAAGAGTGGACCTACAGGCTGACGCTCGGAATGGGTCTCATAGCGGCTTCCTTCTACCCGAGAGAGGTCATACTGCGTTTCTCTGACTTCAAGACCAATGAATATGCCACGTTGATAGGGGCCGTCCACTACGAGCTCAGGTGCCCGAAGTGCGGCAAAGGGCTGGCCCTCAAGGCCTACGAGAAGTGCCCAAAGTGTGGCTCGCCCGTCAGGATCAGGAAGGTCGAGCTGGAGCCGAAGGAAGCCAACCCGATGATGGGTTGGCGTGGCGTATCGCGGTACCTGGACCCGAGGTTCAGGGAGGCCTTCATGATGGAAGTAGAAGCCATGATAAGGTGCCACAAGAAGGGCCTAACGAACTTAGTGCCCATGTTCCCGTTCGTGAGGCACCCGGAGGAGGCCAAGGCCGTCACTAACTTGGTCAAGAGGGCCTTTGAGCGTGAAGGGCTCAAGCCGCCGAAGATGATATTCATGGCGGAGGTCCCAAGCATAGGCTTTGTGCCTTACCTCTTCAACCCGTACTGCG
>NJEJ01000014.1 GCA_002255025.1 Candidatus Bathyarchaeota archaeon ex4484_135
GTGCAGAACGTTATGTCTGGCTTGTGCGTGGCCCCTATCTCGGCCATTCGGTCGAAGGGCAGGCTGTCGGCCGTGTGGTAGACCTTCAGGCCACCGCATTCTATCAGGAACGTCACGGGCGTGCTGGCAGGCGGGTGATTACATTCCTCCACGTATATCTTGGCCTCGCCCACGCTTATCTGCGAGCCCGGCTCGACGGCCACGAGCTTGTCCCCGGGGACGGACCGGGACAGCAGGCTCGAGGAAGTCGGGTCTGCTATGACGAGGCAGCCCGTCTTGGACTGTATGGAGGAAACGAGGCCCGTGTCCAAGTGGTCGTAGTGCTCGTGCGTTATCAATATGGCATCCACCTTGCCCACGTCAGAGGGCCTGACCTCCACCGGGTCCACGACGAGCGTGGCACCTGGCATCTTCAGCAGCACGCAGGCGTAATCGTTAAGCCATGTCAGGGTCAGCCTGCTTGGCTGGCCAGATCCACCCTCCATTCCCGTCACCGCCCCAACTGGGCCTCGTGACCTAAAGGCATTTGCCCTCTCCCTTTTAAGGAGAGAGGCCCTGGCCCGTGGGAGAAGAGATGGCCTTCAAGATGGGCAGGGCCAAGATGAAAGTCGAGAAATCGCCGGATTTCAAGCGGATATACGTGACAGGTGCCTACGGCGTCCACAACCCATATGACTTCAGGCTAGGCTTCTACAGAGATGACATGGAGTTCGATGAGGAAGTCATGATGGGGAGGGCACCGCCCACCGTGAGGCGTGAGATAGTAATCGAAATCGTGCTACCGCCGTCGGCAGCTAAGATATTGGCCGAGCAGCTCAGCAGGGCCGTCAAGGATTACGAGGCCAAGTACGGCAAGATACCGCTACCGCCCACCCCGGAGAGGAGGACTCCCGAGGGCATGTTCGCCTGAGGCCGCGTAATCGCATAAGTCAGACAAGGGGCACTTCAGGCACGAGGGCCTCCGGGCCCGGCAGACCTCCCTCCCGAGCCTTATGAAGGCCAGGTGAGCTGACAGGTAATCGTCTGGCTCGAGGGCCTCCTCGGCCAGAGCCCTCACGGCCTCGTAATCCTCGCGGTCAACTAAACCGAGCCTGAGGAATATCCGCTTTATGTGCCTGTCCACGGGGAAAACAGGCCTCTTAGCACAGAACAGCAGGACTATATCGGCTGTCTTACGCCCAACCCCAGGCAAGCTCATCAGTTCCTTCCTGACGGCCTCCAAGGGCTCGGATTTCAGCAAGGCCCATAAGTCGCCTCTATAACGCTCCAGCACGGACCTGGCGACCTGCCTTATCCTAATGGCCCTCTGCCTGTGTTGGCCAGCGGGCCTTATACACTCTGCTATGAGCTCGACATCAGCGTCAGCCAGCCTCCCGGGTTCAACGCCTAAGCGTTCCTCAAGGGCACTGTAGGCCTTGAGCTCGTTCTTGTAGCTCGTGTTCTGGGACAGTATGGTCCTTATCAAGACCTTGAACGGGTTGCTGGTGTCTCCGGGCGGCTCCAAGCGACCGTATAAGGCCTTGAGCCTTGCGACAGCTTCCCTCAGCTTTTCCTCGGGCCTCAAGGCAGGCCCCTCAGCCTGAAGAGCTCAAGGGCGTTCTGGTACGTGGCCTCGGCTACTTCTTCCACTGTCAGGCCCTTTATGGACGCTATGGCCTCCACAGCCAACGGGAGGTTAGCCGGTTCATTACGGGCCCCTCTCTCGGGCCCTAGGACGGGCGAGTCCGTCTCGACCATGAGGTTCTCGAGCGGGATGACCTTGGCCAGCTTCCTCTTCTGTTGGGACCTGACCACGGAGGTCGGTATGGAGAAGTAGAAGCCGCCCTCCCGGACGCCCTTCAGTGCCCAGCCCACGCGGCCATCGAAGGCATGCATGAGCACCCTATCGTAGCCTTCCTTCAAGAGGACCTGTACGGCGTACTTGCCAGCACTACGGGAATGGACCACGAGAGGGAGGCCTAGCTCGCTGGCCAGCCTTATCCACTCCTTGAACCTGGCGACCTGCCTTGACCTGGCCTCCTCGGACCTGACCCAATAGTAATCGAGGCCTACTTCTCCTATGGCCACTACCTCGCCCTTCTCGGCCAGCTCGCGGGCCAACTGCATGACAGCCTCCACCTCGGCCTCATCATCTATGGTCGGGTCAAAGCCGATGCACAAGAAGACGGTGCCCTTGTGCTCCCTCGCTATCCCGAGGGCCTTCAGAGCACCCTCGCGGTCGAGGCTGGAGGTCAGCATGGCGACTACGCCAGTCTTGAGGGCCCTCTGTATGACCTCCTCCCTATCACCATCAAAGGCCTCGTCCTCAAGGTGGCAGTGAGCGTCAACCAGCCTCAAGGCCCACGCCCCTACTCGTCATCTCCCTCAACATGGAATTTCCTTAGCTTTATGCCTGCCTGTTGGAGCAGTTCCTTGGCCAGAGGGTCCTCGTAATCGGCATCATATACTATCTCGGCTACCTCTGCGTTTATCAACATCTTAGCACATATGACGCACGGAAAAGTCGTTGTGTAGAGCGTGGCACCCTTCGTGCTGACGCCGAAGACGGCCGCCTGGATGAGGCAGTTCTGCTCGGCATGAAGGCCCCTACATAGCTCGTGCCTCTGGCCAGATGGGACGCCCAATTCCTCCCTCAGGCACCGGCCTATGTCCGTGCAGTGCGGTAGGCCTTTTGGAGCACCGTTGTAGCCTGTCGCGAGGACCCTGTTGTCTTTCACCAAGACGGCCCCTACCTGCCGCCTGAGGCATGTCGAACGCTTGGCCACGAGATGAGCCATCCTCATGAAGTACTCGTCCCAGCTCATTCTACGCCTCTTCGTGCCTTCTGCCTTCAACCCGTCGGGCGTTCCTCACGGCCCGCTGATAAGGACTCTGGTCATGAGCTTGTGATACGGGAGAGTTGGATGAAATTGGCCAAGACCTTGAGGCCGTCCCACTCCTCCATCCAGGCCTCGGGCCTCCTCTCCGGGTGGAACTGCACGCCGAATATGGGCCTGCGGAGGTGCGCCATGGCCTCTATACGGCACTGCCCTGACGTGGCGAGCCTGACGAAGCCGGGCGGAAGTTGGGCCAGCTCGTCCCTGTGCCGCTCGGCCACGAAGAGCTTGTCGCCCGGTTCCCAAGAGGCGAATATGTGGTCCGGGACCTCGACCACGACTTCCTTGGGCTCGGCCCTCTCCGGGCCCTGTATGACCTCGGCACCGAAGGCCAGGCCTATGAGTTGGTGGCCGAAGCAGATGCCCAACAAGGGCACTTTAATACGCCTGACGAACTCGATTTCGCCCTCAAAGAAGGCCCTGTCCTCAGGCCTGCTGAGGTAGGCCTCAGAACCCGAGAGGACCACGGCTTCAATTGGCTTTTCGGGCTTGTAGCCGGGCCTTATCTTGTGGAAACGCTCGACTATGACCTCCGTGCCCGAGAGGGCCTCCAAGACTTCCTTATACCTCCTTATCTTCTCCTCGGCCTTGTGTATGTAGTTGTTCACGAGCAAGATGGCCACGGCCACATGGCCCCCTACTCGCCCATCACCTGGACCACAACACGCCTGTCCCTGCCGTGCGTGTCGGCCTCTACGAGGAGCAGGGATTGCCAAGTCCCGAGGGCCAGGCGGCCTTCCACGAGCGGTATGGTCCTGTCAGGGGCTAAGAGCATGGATATGATGTGCGAGTGTGCATTTAACGGGTGCCTATACGGCCCCTCTGGCGGCACGAGGCGTCTCAGCACGTCCCTTATGTCCTCCCTCAGGCCTTCCTCGTCCTCCGTGAGGGCGAAGGCCACCGTCGTGTGAGGCGAGAAGACGTGGACGAGGCCGTTCCTTATGCCAGAGCGGCCCACCACGGCCTTCACGAGGCCCGTTATGTTCACCGCGTCAAATGGCCCCTTGGTCTTGACCGTGAACTCCTCAACGTGGACCCTCAGGGCCCCATCACCCCAGCCTTGGGGTGGTGGGCTTCCTTTAGCCTTATTCATTCTCGCCAGAGCCGTGCCCCTTTTAGCTTGAGGCTGGCTAGCTAGAGGGGGGCCTACCTTGGCGAACGGCTACGTAGGCAAGGTGCTCCAAGTCGACCTTTCTACTGGCGAGGTATGGCCCGAGGAGCTGGATTGGGACCTGGCAGCCGATTACGTGGGCGGGAGGGGGCTGGCCGACAAGATGGTCTTTGATATAGTCAGGCCCGGGGCCGATCCCCTGGGCCCGGACAACGTGCTCGTCTTTGCGACCGGGCCCCTGACGGGCACGCCAGCACCCGCCTGCGGACGCTCAGTACTGGCTTCTAAGAGCCCCCTGACGGGCACCATATTCGATTCCAATTCCGGGGGCCTGATAGGGCCAGAGCTGAAGAAGGCTGGTTTTGATGCGATCATAATAAGGGGCAGAAGCGAGGAACCGGTCTACCTGGCCGTCTTAAGCGGCCGGGCGGAGCTGAGGTCAGCCGATCACCTCTGGGGCAGGACGACCTCAGAGACCATAAGGGCCCTCAAGCGTGAGGTAGGGGATGATAGGGCCCGTGTGGCCTGCATAGGCCCGGCTGGCGAGAAGGGCGTCCTGTTGGCGAACGTGATTTGTGAGCCCCACAGGGCCTTCGGGCGTGGCGGGCTGGGGGCCGTCATGGGCTCCAAGGGCCTAAAGGCCATAGTGGTCAGGGGCCGGGGACGAGTAGAGGTGGCTAATCCGCATGCCTTCAAGCGTGTCTGCCGTGAGATAAAGGACATATTGGCCAGGAACCCCATAACGGGCGACCTGCTGGGCCGTTATGGGACAGGCTGCCTTACCACGCCCGTGAACAAGGCCGGGATACTGCCCACCAGGAATTTCCGAACCGGGTTCTTCGAGGAAGCAGAGGAGATAACAGGCGAGAAGCTCGTGAAGGTCCTGAAGGCCCAGAAAAGGGCTTGCTTCGGCTGCCCGATAGGCTGTGGACGGGTCCTCATGGCGGAAGGGCATGAGGTAGGAGCTCCCGAGTATGAGACCATGTGGGCCTTCGGTGCTCAGTGTGGCATAAGCGATTTAAGGGCCATATCGGAGGCCAACGAGCTATGCAACGAGTATGGCCTAGATACCATATCGCTCGGAAACGCCATAGGCTTCCTGATGGAGTGCTACGAGCGGGGGCTCATAACGGACCGGGACACAGGCGGCCTGAGGCTCGAGTGGGGCAGGGCCGATCTGCTGCCCAAGCTGGTGGAGCTGACAGCCCGAAGGGAGGGCGTTGGGGCCCTCTTGGCCCTGGGTGTGAAACGCCTCTCCGAGCGGATAGAGGGCTCTGGACGCTTCGCCATGCACGTCAAGGGCCTAGAGCTGCCCGCTTACGACCCGAGGGGTGCGAAGGGCATGGGCCTCGCCTACGCCACGTCAAACAGGGGCGGATGCCACCTGAGGGCCTACATGATCATGAGCGAGCTCCTCAGCATGCCCAGATACCTGGACCCGCTGAGGACGGAGGGCAAGGCGAGGCTGGTCAAGAGGCTCCAAGACATATTCGCCGTCTTGGACAGCATGGTCATGTGCAAGTTCACCTCCCTCGCCCTCTTTGAGACGCTAGATTACGAGCCGAAGTGGTACGCACGCCTCCTGACGACCGCCACGGGCTTCTACTTTGACGAGGAAGAATTCCTTAAGGCCGGGGAACGCATCTTCAACTTGGAGAGGTTCTTCAACGTCAGGGAGGGCTTCGATAGGAGGCACGACACCCTGCCAACCAGGCTGCTAAAGGAGCCCATGCCCTACGGGCCAGCTGAGGGCCACGTCGTGGAACTCGAGGCCATGCTGGACGAGTACTACGCCCTGAGGCTCTGGGACCCCATGGGACGCCCGACGGACAGGGCACTCATGCGTTTAGGCATAATAAGGGAGCCCAGGTGGCCCAAGCTGCAGGTCGCCCTCGACCTAAGGGACCTGAACGAGGCCCTCAGGATCGCCGAGCTGGCCTACAGGGGCGGTGCGGATTGGATAGAGGCCGGGACGCCTTTGATAAAGAGCGTGGGCATGGAGGCCGTCAGGACCCTCAGGCGTAAGCTGCCCGGTGCGACCATAGTGGCCGATTTGAAGACGCTCGACACTGGCTGGCTTGAGACGGAGCTGGCGGCCCAGGCGGGTGCTGACGTAGTGTGCATCTCAGGCCTGGCTCACGATAACACGATAAAGGACGCGGTCGGCTGTGCCAGGAAGTACGGGATCAAGATAATGGTCGATTTGCTCCAGGTGCCGGACCCCATGAGGCGTGCCAAAGAACTTGAGGCCCTCGGCGTTGATTACATATGTGCTCACACGGGCATAGATGTCCAGAGGGACAGGGCCGAGGAAATAGACCGTAAGGTAGCCCTTCTGGCCCAGCTCGCCAGGTCAATTAAGGTCCCGTTGGCCGCCGCTGGCGGGATAAGGGCCGACACGGCCAGCAAGGTCGTCAGGGCCGGCGTTAAGATAGTCATAGTGGGCGGTGCCATAACCAGAGCTGCCGACCCGAGGAAGGCCACGGAGTTCATACTCAAGGCCATGGGGAAGTAATGGCCCCCTCAGGCGAAGTAGTTCCTGAAGCGGGCCGCGTAATCTTCAGGTGCCTCGAAGACCTCATCCGTGCCCAGTAGGACCGGGAGAGCCCAGAAATCGCTCAGCCTTGAGGTCCTAAGGCCGAACCTGGCACAGAGCCTTATCTGAGGCCAGAAGTAGGCCCTTGAGTCCTCGCCGAGCAGGCCCGAGAACAAGGCCATGTTGAAGGCCATTATGCCCATGTCGGCGTAGGCCCTCAGGACCCTTGATATGCCATCGGCTAGGCATTCCACATCACGGCCCGACAAACTCAGCAAGTCGGGCACATTCTCTACTAGGCCCCAGACCTCATAGCGTCCGGATGGGGCGAAGGGGACCAGCCACCAGGTCCGCCCGATATGGCCTATGAGCCTTGAGCCCTCCCGAGCCTCCAGCTCTACTAGGTCGGCCCAGAAGTTCTTTGAGGTGGCCCGGTGATATTCGAGGCTCTTCTCCAGTAGGTCCCTGGCCCTGTTGAAGGGGACAGGCATGGCCAAGACCTGCATGTGCGGGTGCAGGAGGCTCGAGCCAGCCGTGGGCAGGTGGCCCATTATCACGGCGGCATGCTTTAGGCGTGGGTAGGCCCTGAAGGCCCGTCTGAGGACCTCAAGGGCCAGCGATAAGCCGTCCCGGAGCAGGGCCTTCTCCATCTGATCGAGCGGCCTGAAGTGCTCGGGACCGAGGATTATTATGGCGTTGAAATCGGCGTGGGCGTATAGAGCCGGGACGGCCCAGCAATCCCCCAGCCTCAGCCTGCCCTCGGGAGCTACCTCCGGCGGGAACTTAGGCGTCTTCTGCTCTACGGCCCCCGGGCAGAAAGGGCAGTTGGGCCTTGAGGAGCGGATGAGTTGCTCGAGCAGTTCCTCGTCCTGGGAGAAGTGCTTCATTATGTAGGACGACCGACCTCGGCAGATCACGCTCACGTGGCCCGTGAGTGGGTCAAGCCTGTACTCGAACTCCTGTACCTCCCGGCCGAAGGCCCTCAGGGGGCTGAGGAACTCGGCTTTCCCGGCCAGCTTCTCAAGCCGTATCACGGGCCCTCGTTCGGGGCCGTTAGGAAAAACCTTGCGTGGCAAGGCTGACCGCCAGATGGCTTCCTGAAAACGTTATACTCCCCTGTGCCCGATGGTAAAATGCCATGGCAATCAAGCTCCCGCTCTGGAGCCAGCTATTGGTGGGGCTGGCGGCCCTGGTGATAACGGTCATGCTGGGCTCCTACGTGGCCCTGGGCAAGAAAGCCTTCAGGGATAAAGCTGCTGCCTCCCTGGCATCGGCCGTCCTGGGCTTCGTACTGACGCCCATATTCGTAGGCATATCTGGCATAGCGGGCCTCCCGGACGTCTCGTCGGCCGTCCTGACGGTCATGTGGGTCATGTTGTTCAGGGGGCTCCAGAAATTGGAGTGGTCCACTTCCATGGGCTTGTCTTTGGCCTGCGTCGTCCTGACCTACGCCCTGGAGTCCTGGTGCGGCCTCAGGGCCATTTTGATTCCATGGTGGCAAATGGCCCTTTAAAGACGGCCAAAGAGCCTTGAGGCCCACCTTGAGAAGGCTTCCCCGAGGTCGGCCGTGAAGGCCACGAAGTCAACGGCCTCTAGGCCCGTTCCAACATCTATGTGTTCCTTCAGGGCCTTCATCATGACTTCAGCCGCCTCATCCGGGCTCAAGCCGCCGACGCCCGTCCCTAGGCCCGGGAAGGCTATGGCTTTCACGCCTACCTCGTCCGCACAGGTCAGGGCAGCCTTCATAGCCTTGCGGACCTTATCGGCGTCCGTCCTCATGGCTGGCTGCTCCATGGTGGGCGTGTGGATGACGTAATCAACGGGCAGCCTGCCAGCACGAGTTGCTACGGCTTTCCCAACCGGGACGGGTGCGTGTCTCCGGGCCTCCTCTTCTATCTCGGCCCCACCGGCCCTCCTTATGGCACCTGCGACGCCGCCGCCCATTATCATTAGGCTGTTGGCCGGGTTGACTATGGCAGACGGCCTCAGGACGCTCGACCAGGCCGTTATGTCGCCCCTCAGGACCCTTATCCTCACACCCCCGTAGGATACCTCCAGGCCCATCGTCTCATGGCGTTCGGAACAGGCTTAAACCTCACCGGACCCCTCAGGCCCCGAGGCGGTAGGTATGGCTCATGAGGTATCAAGGGTCCGTGTGAAATTCGTCATAGAAGGCATAGGGACCGCCGAGGGCGAGCTGATAAGGCACCTGGCACCTCGCACGGTCGATACCATAACACGGGCCCTCCCATTGGAGGGTTACGCATCTACGTGGCTTGAGGAAGTCTATTTCGAGGTGCCCGTTAGGCTCGGCAGCGAGAAGGCCGTGAAGAATGTCGAGAAGGGCACCATAGCTTACTGGCCAGCTGGCTCGGCCATATGCATATTCTACGGCTCGTCCCAGCCCATAGAGCCCGTTAACCCCATGGGCCATATAACGAGCGGTTTAGAGCTCTTCGCCAGGGTGAAGGCGGGGACTAAGATCCGGGTAGAAAAGACCTGAGGGCCTTAGCTCGCCACCTTGTATACGCGTGTGTACCTGCTCGCTGCCACCAGCTCCAAGAAACCTTCTTTCTCGAGCTTACGCAATATCTGCTTGGCCACGCTCAGCCTCAGGTTGTACTTGCTCGCCAGGGCGTAGGGCGTTATGACCTTCATCTTGCTCAGCTCGGACAAGAAGGCCTCGTCCTTAGGGTCGGGCCCGAATATGCCTCCTACTCTCTTCTCGGCTGGTGCCTGGCCCCTCCTGGGCCCCCTCTCCCTGACCATCTGCTGCTTCTCCATCTGCTTCAGCGTGAGCTTCTTCCTCCCTCCCATGGGCCCTCCCCGTGGAAGGACCGTGTGAGGGCCTTAAAATTTAGCGTCAGAAGACCCCCCTCCTGAGCTTTGTCGCAGCGTACATTATGGCCATACCCAGCCCCATGAAGCCCAGCCAGATGGCCACTTCCCTCGGCTCAGGCCACTCCCTAGGTGCCTGGAGCCTCAAGGACATCCTCAAGGTCATGAAGAGCTGCCTCCCGTCCTGGTACCAGCTCACCTGGAACTCGAAGTCCAGGTCAAGGGGCGTGTCCTCATCGAAGTCCACTTCCACGACCACCACCCTGATCTCGCCACCCATCATGTCGCCTATGAGGATGGACGTCACGCCGGTTATGTAGGCCGAGACCACGGAAAGCCGGACGGCCTTGGCCTCCACGTTGGCCACGTTCTTCAGCTCGACCTTCATCCTGACCCCTCTGGCACCGGGGGAGGGCTCTGGGGAGAACTCCATCTTGAGGACCTCGAAGGAAGCCTTCTCCTGGACCGTGAAGGGCAACTTGAGCGTGTAGTTCAGCCCATCGTGCTCCACCTCGAGCGGGAGCTCGTAGTAGCCGGGCTCGGCATTTTCATCGACATCGAGGAGGAAGGTCGTGTTGACCACGTAGCCCACGGGCAGGTAGGGTATGGTTACTTCCTCCGAGCCAGCGTAGCTGGGCTCCACGAGGCCTTCCACGGGCTCCAGCCTCAGCGTGATGTTCTTGGCCCTGTAGTCCCCCACGTTCGTTATGAAGACGGTCGCGGCCACGTACTTATCGCCCGGGAAGACGGTCGGCGGCATGTAAACGACCTTCGATACGGCTAAGGAGGCCTTCCCCTCGACCTCGAAGCCCACGTAGATGAGGCCCTGGTAAGTCGTCCCGAACTGGTCTAGGCAGGAGAAGGCCACGGACAGGTAGGCCGCACCTACGGCCCCTGTGGCCACGTAGATGTCAAGCCCCACAATCCATTCCTCGCCCGAGTAGAGCAGGTCACGCTTGAAGTAGCCGGGCCCTATCACGGTCAGGTAAGGGCTTAGCGAGGAAACCTGGAGCCTAACGGCCCTGGCCACGCCGCTGCCCTCGTTAGCCACCACGAGTTCCACGCGGTTATGATATGAGGCGTTCAGCTCGTAAGAAGAGCAGGATACGGCCAAGTCGGGCAGGCCAGCGAGCGTCACCTGGACCGTGGCCTGCCAAGTCTCCGAGCTGCCCGCCTTCTCGTAATCGACCGTCAGCGTCAGGTTGTAGTGGGATGCCCTTGCCTCGGCTGGCACGAGGAAGGTGAAGTAAAAGGCCACCGATTGACCCTTACGCAGGGGCCCGTCGTAGCTGTCGCTTATCTCCCCGCCAGCGGGCCATATGCTCGATACGTTCAGCTTGGCCTCTATGGAACTCGCTTCCCCATCGCCCTCATAGCCGAGGACCACGCACAGCGTGTTATAAGCCCCCAGGCCCGGCCAAGAGGCCCAGAAGACATCTTCGAGCCGGAAATCGCCTGTTGACGCCTGGCCTTGAGATGCTGCTTGGGCATAGGGCACGGCCAAGAGGAGGGCCAGGGAGGCCAGGAGGAAGGCCAAGATGACCCCACGAGCCGGGCTCGCCATTTTCTCACCCCAGTTTCATCCTGAGCAGTATTATGGCTAAGGTGAAGTATATGGCCGTCATGATGCCTAAGGCCATACATTCCCACGCCACGTCAATTATCGTCCAGCCCCTAAGCATTATGGCCCTGAAGCCCTTAAGGAAGTAATACATAGGCATGGTGTAGGTTATGGTGTACCTCACCACGGGCGATATGTATTCCACGGGCGATATCATGCCGGAGAAGAGGAGCTGGGGTATGAAGAGGAATATGGAGGTGCCGAGGGCCTGGAGCTGGTTCTTCGAGAGGACCGAGACAAGCATCCCGAGGCTGAGGGAGCACATGAGGAACAAGGCCGAGAAGAGCAGGAGGTCGACAACGGGCCCTCTGACCCGGACGTCGAAGAAAATTATGGCTATACCCAGCGTCCCGAGCATGTTGGCCATGGATACTATGGTGTAAGCAGCCAGCTTGCCGTTTATTATATCCCAACGCGATATGGGAGCCATTATGAGCTGTTCGTAGGTGCCCCTCTCCTTCTCCCGGCACAAGGAGAGCGATATCAAAGTCATGGGGACCAGGTGGAGCAAGAGGGCCATGGAGATGGGCGTGAAGCCCTCAATCCTCTTTATGCTCGGCCCGTAGACGGTTTCCTGCTGCATCCTTATGGAGGCCATACCGTATCGCTCGGCCACCTTGACCTGTAGTGCGTATATAGCGGACGTGACGCCCTGGTTTATTATCGTGGGCGTGAACTGGTCAGCGGCATCGACCACGACCTTGACGTAGACGCTTTTCCCGGCCTTCAGGTCTTCCGAGAAGCCCTTAGGTATTATTATGGCACCGTGGACCTCACCCTTCCTGACCAAGTCGATGGCTTCTTCCTCGCTGTCCACGTAGTATGTCGGCTTTATCCCAGGTGCCTCTGACAGCTCGTTCACGAATTCCCAGCTCAGGTCGCCCTGATCCAAGTTGGCGACGGCTACTGCTATGACGCCTTCAGAACGCTCGCCGTAGCCCACGCCGAACATGACCATTACTATCAAGGGCATGGCCACGTTCATGAAGAGGCTCCTCGGGTCCCTGACGAGCTGCTTGAGCTCCTTCACTATTATGGGCCATATCCTCAATCCAACCCCCCC
>NJEJ01000080.1 GCA_002255025.1 Candidatus Bathyarchaeota archaeon ex4484_135
CTCGAAAATGCCCATCGGGAAGCCAGCATCGTACTTCATGGAGGCGTCAACGGCCTCCTTGTCCACCTCGCCCTTATGGAGGGCCCAGAAGGCATCTAAGAAGACGGGCATCAGGATGCGGTTCACTATGAAGCCCCTCACGTCCTTCTTGCACAAGACGGGCGTCTTGCCGAGCTTCCTGGCCAGCTCCATGACCACGTTTACGGTCTCATCGCTCGTGTCCTCGCCCTTTATGACCTCGACGAGCTGCATGAGCTGGGGCGGGTTGAAGAAGTGCATCCCGGCCACCTTGTCGGGCCTCTTGGTGGCCCTGCCCATCTCGGTTATGCTCAGGCTGGACGTGTTGCTGGCCAGGATAGCGTGCTCGGGCATGAGGGAGTCGAGCTTGGAGAAGACCTGCTTCTTTATGTCCAGGCGTTCCACGATGGCTTCTATGGCGAAGTCGGCATCTTCTACGTAGCCCTCGTAGGTCGTGGTGGGCTTTATGCGGGCTAGGGCTTCCTCGGCGTGCTCGGGCCTTATACGCTTCTTCTCCACGAACTTGTTCAGGGACCACTTTATCTTCTCCATGGCCTTCTGCAGTATATCGTCCTTTATGTCTATGAGGACCACGTTGTAGCCCTTCATGGCACAGACCTGTGCTATGCCATGTCCCATCGTGCCAGCACCGACGACAACTATCTTCTTAATGGCTTCCACGCCCATCCCTGGCACCTGGCCCCATAATGGGGTGGGCGATTAAAAGGTTTGGGCAAGGCTTTAACGCCTGGGCCTGGCAGGCCCGGGCTGGGTGGCAGATTGAGGAAGGTGGCCATCATAGGCATAGGCCACGCGAAGTTCGGGCGTAGGCAGGACGTCAACGTGTGTGAGATAGCCTTCGAGGCCATAAAGCCGGCCCTAGAGGACGCTGGCGTATCGGCCAAGGACATAGAGTACATGCCCGTGGGCACCATAGGCATGTGGTATGAAGAAGGCCTCCCGGCCGTTGTGATAGCTGATTACTGCGGCCTCTCGGGTGTTGGCCTGGCCAGGTTCGAGGCTGCCTGTGCGAGCGGTAGTGCTGCCTTCTTCTCCGGCTACATGGCTATAGCGAGCGGCATGGCCGACCTCGTCCTCGTGGTCGGCGTCGAGAAGATGCGTGAGGTCGATACGCCGACGGCCGTGGAGCTGATTGGGCGTGCTGGCTCCTACCTCTGGGAGTTCGAGAACTTCGGCCTAACCTTCCCGGGCTACTACGCCCTCCACGCCACGGCCCACATGGCCAAGTTCGGCACGACGGAGGAGGACCTGGCCCTGGTGGCCGTTAAGAACCACCACTACGCCAACATGAACCCGTACGCCCACCTGCACGAGGAGATAACGGTCGAGAAGGCCCTTGCCTCGCCTGTCGTGGCCTGGCCCCTGAAGCTGTACGATTGCTGTACGATCTGCGACGGGGCTGCGGCCGTGGTACTGGCCTCTGAGGAGAAGGTGAAGGAGTTGGGCATAGATACGCCCGTCTGGGTGGCTGGGCTCGGCTTCTCGTCCGACTCGGGCAACTTGACGAAGAGGCAGAGCTACGTGGGCCTCATGGCAA
Source organism: Candidatus Bathyarchaeota archaeon ex4484_135 (assembly GCA_002255025.1). Lineage (GTDB taxonomy): Archaea > Thermoproteota > Bathyarchaeia > EX4484-135 > EX4484-135 > EX4484-135. The sequence continues at coordinate 1,577 of NJEJ01000080.1, forward strand.
CCGTCTGGGCCAGCCAGAAGGCCTATAAGATGGCCAAGGTAGGCCCTGAGGACGTAGATTGTGCGACTGTGCATGACTGCTTCACCATAGCAGAGATTATGGCTTACGAGGACCTGGGCTTCTGCAAGAAGGGCGAGGGGCCCAAGCTCATCCGCGAGGAACAGACGTACGTAGGCGGCAAGATACCGGTCAACATGGACGGCGGCCTGAAGGCCAAGGGCCACCCGATAGGTGCGACGGGCGTCTCCATGATGGTTGAGCTGACCAGGCAGCTGAGGGAGGAGGTGGAGCCCAGGGAGAGGCAGGTGCCCATGAAGAACTACGTGGCCCTGGCCCACAACGTAGGTGGGACAGGCCACTACTGCTACGTGACCATATTGAGGAGGTGAGGGCCATGGCGTATGACCCGGCTTCCGGGGTGCTGAGGAGCCGGACACTCACGCTGAGCTACGAGATACCCGTCTCGAAGATAGCGAGGTTCTGGGAGGCCCTGGCGGAGGGCAAGGTCCTCGGGACCGTGTGTAAGAAATGCGGCCGCAAGATGTTCCCGCCCCAGGCCGTGTGCGATAAGTGCCACTCGACGGACATAGATTGGTTTGAGATAAAGAGCGTGGGCGAGGTAGTGGCCTTCACGCACATAGTGGTCAGGCCGGCTTCCTTCCAGGACCAGAAGGTCTACACGCCAGCCATAGCGGAGTTCAAGGAAGAAGGAGTCCGTGTGCTGGCCTGGGTGGCCCCGGAGGTCCCGAAGAGACAGATAAAAGTAGGCATGAAGGTCCGCGTCGAGCCGAGGATAGAGGATAACCGCAGGACCTGGGTCTTCGTCCCAGCAGAGTGAGGCATGGGCCTAGGAACTGGCTCGGCTCAGCCCCGTTAATTTTTAACCCGGTCAATCACCCTGTTATCCCGGCGTTGAGCACGCTTGACGAACTCGGCCTTGACGGTGTGGTAGACGTCCACGTCCACCCCTTGTCCATGATAGGGGAAAAAGAGCTCCTCAGGGAGCTTGAGAAGGCCAAGGTGAGGAAGTGCGTCCTCTTGGCTCTTGATGTCAATCCAGCCGAACTTGACGACGAGGGGAAGGCCAGGGCCTTCGTGGAAGAGATGTTCAACGCTGGCATATGGGACCTGAACGCCCTCGAACAAGCCAGGGAGATGCTGAAGCTGGCCAGGACGCCGAACGAGCGGGTTTCCGAGCTGGTGAGCAGGCATCCAGGTCTCTTCTTGGGCTTTGGCTCCGTTGACCCAAGGAAGCCGCTGGGCCAGGTGGAGGAAACGCTCAGGAGGCTGGAGGATGCTGGCTTCAGGGGCCTGAAGCTCATACCGACCTTGCAGTTCTTCTGCCCCGGGCAGGTCAAGAAGGCCCTGAAGAAGATACTGAGGTTCTGCGAGAGGTCCGGCATGGTGGTCATGTTCCACACGGGCTGCGACCCGGGCCCCTGGGAGGCACCCGACTTGTCCAAATGTGCTAACCCGGCCCTGCTGAGGCCCTTCATACGCTCCTTCGGAAAGGTCAACTTCATCCTCGCCCACGCGGGGAGCTATTCGGTCCGGATACCAGGCATATGGTTTGAGGAGGCCCTTGAGCTGGCCAGCTCCTTCAGCAACGTATGGCTTGACACGGCGGCCGTGCCGTACGTCATAACAGACCGGAAGTTCCTCCGGGCTCTCAAGGCCAGGGGGCTGATGGGCCGGGTCCTCTTCGGCTCGGATTACCCGGTCTTCGTGGTGGGCATAAGCGATGTGGTCCGTGAGATCTTAGCCTCCGTGGAGATGACGGACGAGGAGAAAGCCCGCGTCCTCTGCTTGAACGCCTGCGAGCTGCTGGGCTTCGGGTAAGCCTAATAAGGCCGTTTAAACGATACACCCGGCTCGGGAGGTCTATATGGCGGAGAGGCCCTGGCTTAAGTTCTACCCAGAATGGGTGCCACATAGCATAGAATATCCAGAGGTCCCCTTGGACGAGCTGCTGAGGCGTTCTGCCGAGAAGCACCCGAACGCCACCGCCATAATCTTCGAGGGCTTCAAGATGACCTACAAGGAGCTCGACGAGGCCGTGAGTAGGCTGGCCACGGCCCTCCAAGACCTGGGAGTCCAGAAGGGCGATAAGGTAGCCATCTACCTGCCCAACTGCCCTCAGTTCGTCATAAGCTACTACGCCATCCTGAGGGTCGGGGGCGTCGTGACGGCCGTAAACCCGCTCTACACGGAGCGTGAGCTCGAGTACCAGCTGAACAACGCCGAGGCCGTGGGAATAGTAACGCTTGACGTACTGTACGAAAAGGTAGCGAAGGTCAGGGACAAGACGGGCCTGAAGTTCATCATAGTCACAAGCCTCAAGGACTACCTGCCGAAGGCCAAGGCCATCTTGGGCAGCCTCTTGGGCAAGATACCGACGGCCAAGGTGGAGAAGGGGCCCGGCATCTACTTCCTCAAGGAGCTGATAAAGAGGTACCCGCCCGAGCCCAAGCCTGTCGAGATAAACCCGAGGGAAGACCTGGCCTGCCTCCAGTACACGGGCGGCACGACGGGCGTCCCGAAGGGTGCCATGCTGACCCACTACAACCTGGTGTCGAACGCCGTGGCGGCTTCCTACTGGCTGAACGCCGAGGAAGCCAAGGAAGTCCACGTGGGCATTCTGCCCCTCTTCCACATTTACGGCATGACGACCGTCATGAACTCGCCCATCCAAGTACAGGGCCACCGTGTTCTGTGGTGTCCCCACGCTCTACGCCATGTTGCTCGATTATCCGGAGCTGGGGAAATACGACCTGACGAGCATAAAGTTCTGCATCTCGGGTGCAGCCCCGCTCCCGCCCGAGGTCCAGAAGAAGTTCATGGAGATAACGGGCGGCGTGTTGGTCGAGGGCTACGGCCTGACGGAGGCATCGCCCGTCACGCATGCCAACCCGCTCGACAGGACCATGAAGACGGTGAAGATAGGCTCCATAGGCGTGCCCTGGCCCGACACGGAGGCCAAGATAATGGACGTGGAGACCGGCACGAAGGAGCTCCCGCCCGGCGAGGTGGGCGAGTTGGTCATCAAGGGCCCGCAGGTCATGAAGGGCTACTGGAAGATGCCCGAGGAAACCAAGCAGGTCCTGAGGGACGGCTGGCTTTACACGGGCGATATAGCGAAGATGGACGAGGACGGCTACTTCTACATAGTTGACCGCAAGAAGGACCTGATAAAGTACAAGGGCTACTCCGTCTACCCGAGGGAGCTCGAGGACGTCCTGTACGAGCACGAGGCCGTCAAGCTCTGTGCTGTTGTGGGCAAGCCCGACCCAACGGCCGGCGAGATACCGAAGGCCTTCGTGGTCCTGAAGGAGGGCTACGAGCCCACCGAGGAGCTTAAGAAGGAGATAATGGAGTTCGTGAACAGCCGGGTTGCCCCCTACAAGCGTATAAGGGAACTCGAGTTCCGCAAGGAACTGCCAATATCGGCTGCTGGCAAGGTACTGAGGCGTGTCCTGAGGGAGGAAGAATACCGGAAGGCCCAGAAGGTGTGAGCCAGGCTTTTTTCTAGGTCAGCTAGCTCAAGCGTTTTTATTCCCTGAGCTTCGCCGCCTGTCCCAGGCAGTTGGCTACCTCAGCCCACGTTATCAGGGACAGGAAGGCCATGTAGATGGTCGAGGCCCAGGGCAGGAAGAAACATGTCAGGCCAGCGAGCATCACGATGAAGAGCCTGACGTCCCTCGTGCCGATGAACCTCTTGGGCTGGTAGGATGCCAGGGCCCTGCTTATGGCGGAGAAGTAGCTGACTGAGAAAGAGCCGGAGAGGGAGAGGATGAGCAAGAAGAGCACGAGGTAAGACCAGGGCAGGGGCCAGGCGGGCCAGTAGGGCCTAAGCCAGCTCGGCGGCTGGCCAAGACAGAGGGCGTAGAGGGCGAGGCCCGTTATGATAGCTGCATCGGCCACCCGGTCCAGCACGGCATCTATTATGCCTCCTCTTTTACTGACCCTGCCCGTCAGCCTGGCTATTTCACCATCACAGCCGTCTAATATGCTGGCCAGCTGAGCTAAGAGGCCGCCCATCAGGGGCCAGCCTAGGGCGAAGGAAGCCCCAGAGGCCAGGCCCGTGAGGAAGCTTATGATGCTCATGCCCGTGGGCGATGGTGCTATACGGTGTTTGATGAGGAAGAGGGTTATCCTTATGGATATGTGTCTGTTCAGCCTTTTCGATACAGGTCCCTCGCTTGGTTTCACGAGTAACTTGTAGGCTTCCCTGAAGGTCAGGGATTCTGCTCTCGACGCCGAGGTCATAGCCAGCCTGGGCCTCCGAGTCAGATGGCTCCACGAAAGATATTTAAGCCCAGCCTGGGCCCCTCGTGGCCCGGGTGGATGCCGTGGGGAAGCCGTTAGGTCTCAGCTTCGAGCTGACGGAAGAGCAGAAGGACATAAAGAGAGCTGTTAGGGAGTTCTGCGAGAAGGAATTTGACCCGGACCTGGCCCTGGAGCTGGACAGGAAAGAGGAATTCCCGATGGAGCTCTACAAGAAGGCTGCCCAGCTGGGCTTCACCAGCATGAGGTTCCCGGAGGAGTACGGGGGCCAGGGGTACGGCATTCTCGAGGACTGCCTGGTCGTAGAAGAGATGTGCCGTGCTGACTCGAGCCTTGGCATAGCCATAACGGCTGCTACCTTCGCCACCGACCTGGTGCTGGTCCATGGGACGGAGGAGCAGAAGGAGAAGTACGTGCCCCCCGTGTGCCGTGGCGAATGGATATCCTCTGGTTGTTTCACGGAGCCAGCTCGCGGGAGCGATTTGGCCTCCAGGCTGGACACTAAGGCCGTGAGGTATGGCGATACCTGGTATATAAACGGCGTGAAGACGTTCATAACGAACGCACCCGTGGCCAACTTCTTCGTCGTCCTCTGCCAGACGGACCTCAAGGCCCACCCGCCGCACAGGGGCCAGAGCCTCTTCATAGTCGACCGGGAGCCTCTTAGGCGAGCTGAACAGGGGCTTCTACTACGCCATAGACTTCTTCGACAAGAGCCGTGTGGGCGTGGCCGCACAGGC
>NJEJ01000015.1 GCA_002255025.1 Candidatus Bathyarchaeota archaeon ex4484_135
ACGGGGTAAACCATGTTCACTATTATGCCGCTCAGCTTCATGTCTAGCTTGGCGAACATGTCTAGGGCCCTCTCGGTATCGAGGATGGCCATCTTCTCAGGTATTATGACCATGAAGAAGGCGGATTTCTTCTCGTCCGTCAGGATGTCCCTGAAGAAGTCCAGCTTGGCCCTTATGTCCTGTAGGTCCTTGAGCATCATGTCCTCACGTTCCATCTCGACCTGGCCCCTCAGTATCTCTATGGCTTCCCTGTACTTCTGGGCCTCCATACGGGCCTCGGTTATCTTGTCTATCCAGGCGTCGAGTATGAAGGCCATGCTCACCATGCGTATGCCGTGGCCGAAGGGCGGCATGTCGAATATATAGTAGTCGTACTCGCCCTTCGCCAGGAGCTCGGCCATGGCATCGTAGGTGGCCGATTCGTGCATGGCTGGCTCGGCAGCGGCCGACCTTATGTACTCTCGTCTATCTCCTTCGGTATCTCGTCAAGGCCGTACATCTCCTTTATCTTATGCCTTATCTCCTCCTGGTACTCGGCAATACGCTTGTCTGCGTCTATCTCGAGCACGTAGAGGCCTGGCCCGAAGGACTGGACGCCTTTCCCGAAGATGTCCTTCTCGAAGATATCGCTCAGAGATGCCTGTGGGTCCGTGCTGAAGCAGAGGCACTTCTTCCCCCTCTCTATGGCCAGCCAGTAGGCCGTGGCAGCACTACAGGTCGTCTTGCCCAAGCCGCCCTTGCCAGCATATATCACGACCTTAAGGTCTGGCCTCTTCTCGAAGAACTCCCTCATCGTCTCGGGCAGGGCACACCACCTCCATCATACACGGGCCAGCAGGTCAGTAGAGGGCATCTGTGAAGTCCCTCTCCCTGAACAACCTCCTCTTCCAAGTCGCTATGTTCGGGACAGCGTACGGCAGGAGCCTCAGCGAGTAGTAGGGCGGCAGGAGCGGTATGCCGAGCATGTCGCCGAGCGTTATGAGCATGAAGAGGTGCTCCAAGTACATCCTCGTCTTCAGGGCGTACCTAACCATATCGTGGATGGCCATGCCATAGACGAGCTCCTTAAGAGCCCTCTTCACGCCTCCCTCGACCTTCTTGGCCTCTTCCCCCATGCCCTCACCTCGCATATCACGCTCCTTCGGACCATCTTAAGCTTTTCCATCAGCCGCGGACCTTTTCGGTTATGTCTCTTTCCTTAAGCATGAAGGTCCGCCAGCCCTCAAGGCTCGTCATGAAGATTGGGAGAAACCTCAGCTTGTAATAGCATGATATTGGATAGCCGAGCATATCTCCAAAGACGACGGTCATAATGGCGAATGTATTGTACTTGAGGAGGTCAGCGAATGTCCTGATCATGTCATAAGTAGTCGCACCGAATATGAAATCCCTAAGGGCCTTCTTAAGCCTCCTGAACGTCTGCCTTCACCCTGGTCATTTCCCCCACGACGCCTATATAACCTTAGCAGGCGAGCACCACATCGCTCGAGTATTTTAAAGGAATGCTCAAGTACCGTTGAGCCTTTGGGACAAGGCTTAAGTAATCACGTACGCGGGATTTGTGGGAGGGAAAAACATGATTGAGATAAGGCTCCACGGCCGTGGTGGTCAGGGCGTTTGGACGGCCGCTAACCTCCTGGCTCTGGCCGCCATAAGGGAGGGGAAATACGCCCAGGGATTCCCGTTCTTCGGCCCTGAGAGGCTTGGAGCACCTGTCCTGGCCTTCGCGAGGATAAGTGATAAGCCCATAAGAGTGCACTGCATGATATATAGGCCCGATGTGGTAGGTGTCCTAGATCCTACGCTCTTAAGCCCTTCCGTAGTGGAGGGGCTGAAGAAGGACGGCATATTGGTCCTCAACTCAGATAAGGAGCCGTCCGAGCTGAGGGAAATCTTAGGGCTCGAGGAAGGCATGGGCACCATATGGGTCTTGGACGCCAGCCGCATGGCAATAGAAATCCTGGGCCGCGAGATAACTAATACGGCCATAATGAGTGCCGTGGCCAGGGCTACCGGTGCCGTCAGCCTGTCCTCCCTAGAGGCCGTCATAAAGGAGAGGTTCCCGCCCAACGTGGCCGAGAAGAACTTGGAGTTAGTAAGGAGGGCGTATGAGGAGGTGAGGCGTGAATGAGCAGTTCCCTGCCGGGCTGGAAGGAACTGCCCATGGGTGGTGTGGCCTTCAGGCCTTCAACGGACATCAAGACGGGCGAGTGGAGGCTCGGCTTCAGGCCGGTTGTCAAGGAGGAGAAGTGCGTAGGATGTGCCATGTGCGTGGTCCTCTGCCCTGACATGGCCATGGGCTTGGGTGAAGAGGGCAAGGCCCAGGTCAACTACGACTACTGCAAGGGCTGCGGTATCTGTGCTAGGGAGTGCCCCTACGGTGCCATAGAGATGGTGCCTGAGTGAGGAGGTGGTGGTGTTGGCCCGTGTCGAGCAGAGGAGGATAGGCATGATGGGGGATGAGGCCGTGGCCTACGCCATAAAGCAGGTCGAGCCCGATGTGGTAGCGGCATACCCGATAACGCCTCAGACCATAATAGTCGAGCGTTTCTCGGATTACGTGGCCGACGGGCTGGTCCGGACGGAGTTCGTGGCCATCGAATCCGAGCACTCTGCCCTATCTGCCTGTGTCGGTGCGGCTGCTGCTGGTGCGAGGGCCTTCACGGCCACGGCGAGCCAGGGCCTGGCCCTCATGTGGGAGATACTCTACATAGCATCGAGCATGAGGCTCCCGATAGTGATGGTCATAGTGAACAGGGCCCTATCGGCCCCGATAAACATACACTGCGACCACTCGGACGCCATGGGTGCCCGCGACTCAGGCTGGATACAGCTCTTCTGCGAGAACTGCCAGGAGGCCTACGACACGGCCATCCAGGCCTGGCGCATAGCAGAACACCCAGATGTCCAGCTGCCCGTCATGGTGTGCTTAGATGGCTTCGTGGTGTCCCACACCCTCGAGGACATAGAAGTCCTGCCCGACGAGGTCGTGAAGGAGTTCGTGGGCGAGAGGCCGCTCGTCAGGGTCATGGGCCATGAGGGCGAGGTGCCCTACAGGCTCGACCCGACGGGCAGAGAGCCCTTGAGCATGGGCACCTTTGCCATGTACGACCTGTACTTCGAGTACAAACGCCAGCAGGAAGAAGCCATGAGGGCGGCCCTGAAGGTCATAGAAGAAGTCGGACGTGAATACGGCGAGCTGACTGGCCGCTACTACGGCCTTATCGACCAATACAAGCTGGAGGATGCCGAGGTAGCCATAGTAGGGCTCGGGAGCTCCATGGGCACGGCCAAGGATGCTGCTGACGAATTACGTGATGAGGGTATCAGGGCTGGCGTGCTGAGGATAAGGTCCTTCAGGCCCTTCCCGACCGAGACCGTGAGGGAGGCCCTCAAGGGCGTGAAGACTGTGGCGGTCATGGACAGGGCCTTAAGCTTCGGTGGCCCGGCCGGTCCGCTCATGATGGATATGGCAACTGTCTTCTACGGCCTCAAGGAAGGACCTACCATGCTGAACTACATATACGGCCTAGGGGGCAGGGACATATCAACTGACGATTTCAAGGCCGTGGCCCAGGACGCCTTAAGGGCAGCTGAGGAGGGGGTGGAAGGACTGCCCGTCAAGTTCGTGGGGGTGAGGGAGTGAGAACATGTCGGCACCCACGACCTTAAGGGAAATAGCAGGTCGCCCTGACATGCTACACGAGGGCGTCAGGACCTGCTCGGGCTGTGGTGCCTCGCTGATAGCCAAGCTGGTCCTGAAGGCCGCCAGGAAGCCGGTGGTCGTCGTATCCGCGACCGGCTGCCTCGAGGTCGCCACCAGCATACTGCCCTACACGTCTTGGAAGGTCCCGTGGATCCACAACGCCTTCGAGAACGCAGCTGCTACCGCATCGGGCGTAGAAGCCGCCTACAAGGCCCTGGCCAAGAAGGGCCTAATAAAGGAAGTACCGGACATCGTGGTCCTGGCCGGCGATGGAGGGACGTATGACATAGGCTTCCAGTCCCTCTCGGGTGCCCTGGAGAGGGGACACGATTTCCTCTACGTGCTGTACGATAACGAGGCGTACATGAACACTGGCATCCAACGTAGCGGCGGGACGCCCAGGTACGCTTGGACCACCACCTGCCCGGCTGGTGAAGTCCTCAAGGGCAAGCTAGAGGCCAAGAAGCCTATAGCACTCATAGTGGCCGAGCACCGTATTCCCTACGTGGCCACTGCCTCGCCATCAGAGCCCCACGACCTCATAAGAAAGGTCAGAAGGGGCCTTGAGGTCGAGGGGCCAGCCTTCCTCCACGTCATATGTCCTTGCCCAAGGGGCTGGCGTTTCGATCCGTCTCTGAGCGTGGAGGTGGCCCGCCTGGCCGTGAAGACGTGCTTCTTCCCGCTCTGGGAATGCCGCTGGGAGGACGACGATATGGTGCTTGAGCTGACGGGGCCGAGCAAGCTCATAGCTGAGGTGCCGGAGCTCAAGCTGCCCGTCGAGGCTTACCTGGCCATTCAGGGCAGATTCGCACACCTCTTCAGGCCGAAGAGGATGGAGCCCCTGATAAGGCAGATACAGGCCGACGTGGACGCCAACTGGAAACTACTATTAAGAAGGGCGGGTATGGCGTGAGGAGGTGGGCCCATGACGGTCAAAACCGAGCTGTTGGGGTTTGAGGAAACGCTTGGCGAGAAAGTCATCAAGGCTGGCCTGTGTGCTGGCTGCGGCTCTTGCGTCTTAAACTGCCCCTTCTGGGTCATAGGGTTCAGGGATGGCAAGCCCACGCTGATAGATGAGTGCCCGGTATGTGGCGTATGTGCTCAGGTGTGCCCGAGGTACAGCTTCGATGTAGAAGCCGTTGAGAAGTTCGCCTTCGGGAGGTCCCGCAAGGCGGATGAAGAGTTCGGCGTCGTGAAACGCATGGTATTGGCCCGGTCGAAGGACCCAGAGGTTCTAGAGGTGTGCCAAGACGGAGGGCTCGTGTCCTCCCTGCTTATAACAGCCGTGGAGAAAGGCTTAGTCGAGGGTGCTGTCTTATCGGGCGTCAAGGAAGGCGTGCCCTGCTACCCGGACATGCGTGTGGCCTACTCCAAGGCCGAGATATTGGCCTGTGCTGGCAGCAGGTACACCTTCTCGGACAGGCTGGTCCTCGGGACAGGCGTAGCAGGTGCCTTCTGGATGGCCAGGAGCTCTAAGTACGCCTTCGTCGGCCTCCCGTGCCAGGTCCAGGCCGTAAGGCTCATGCAGATGCTTCCAAACCCGCCCGTGAACTGGTCAGAGGCCGTGAGGTACGTGATAGGCCTCTTCTGCACGGAGACCTTCACTTACGACGGGCTCAGGGCCTACCTGGCTAGCCAGGGTATGGAGCTCGAGGACGTCAGGAAGATGAACATAAAGGCAGGGAAGCTCGTGGTCGAGTTCGGGACGGGCGAGGTAAAGGAGCTAGCCCTGGAGCCCCTCATGGAGTATAGGAGGGAGGGCTGCGAAGCCTGCTGGGACTTCTCGGCTGAGTTCGCGGACATATCCATCGGAAGCCTGGGCCTGGAGGGCTGGAACATAGCCTTGATAAGGTCCGAGAGAGGGGAAGAACTCTTTAGAGCAGCCGTCGAGGCAGGCATGCTCGAAACGAGGCCCGTGGAAGAGGAACCTAACGTCCTGAAGGTACTTAGACGGCTCACGAGGAGGAAGAGGAGGAGGGCCGAGGCCAGGAGGTCCTGAGGGCCCTCCTCCTTCCAAGGCTTTATAAAAGGTCCCTTCCAGGATAGCGTAGTGGGATTCTTGACCGAGACTAGCTTAGCTTATGATTCCGTCATAGTTAGGTTCGGCTCCGAGATAGGCGTGAAGAGCAGGCCGGTAAGGCTGAGGTACGAGAAGCTCGTGGCCAAGCACGTGCGGAAGGCCCTCAGGGTACACGGGATACCATTCGACCGCTTGGAGCACTCCTTCGGCAGGCTTTACGTGAGGACGAGCGAGGCCGAAGAAGCCTCAAAAGCCATATCGTGCGTTTTCGGCGTTTCATCTACGTCTCCTGCCCTCTCGACCAGCTCCTCGTTGGAAGACATAATGGACCGGGGGCTAGAGGTAGCCAGGTCCGTGTTAAAGCCCGGGTCTACCTTCGCCGTGCGGTGCAGGAGAGTAGGACAGCACCCCTACACGAGCCTGGACGTGTGTCGGCTCTTGGGCGAACGCATCTTAGCCGAGCTCGGCCACATGGGCTTGAAGGTCAACCTGGAAGCCCCTGATAGGACCGTGTACGTCGAGATAAGGGACGATGAAGCCTACATCTACACGGCCATCAGGGAGGGCGTCGGAGGCTACCCGCTGGGCGTCCAGGGCAAGGTAATCGGTCTCCTGAGCGGCGGCATAGACTCGCCCGTGGCCTGCTGGTTGGCCATGAGGAGGGGCTGCTTAGTCGTGCCCGTGCACTTCGACATAAAGCCTTTCACGGACGACAGGCTCATCGAGAAGGCCCTCGAGCTGGCCCGCGTGCTGGCTGGCTGGAGCCTCGGGGCCGTGAGGCACGTGTACGTAGTACCCTTTGGTCGTGTGCTCGAGCAGGTCAGGTCGAGCTGCCCCGAAAGGCTGACCTGCGTCCTCTGCAAGAGGTTCATGTACAGGATAGCCGAGCAGCTGGCCTCACGCGAGAAGGCCGACGGGCTGGTGACGGGCGATGCCATAGGGGAGCAGGCGAGCCAGACGCTCAAGAACATGAAGGTCATAGACGCTGCCCTCGCGTCCCTCCCGGTCCACAGGCCCTTGCTCTGCTTCGATAAGGCCGATACGGTCCGGCTGGCCAGGAGGATAGGGACCTACGACATCTCCTCGCTGCCCGATGCTGGCTGCTCGGCCGTGCCGAAGAAGCCCACGACGGCCGCGAGGCTTGAAGACGTGCTGAAGGCCGAAGAAGCCCTCGATGTAGAGGGCCTGGTTCATGATGCCGTCTCAAGGGCCGAGAAAAGGAAAATCGAGGGTCCCCTCCCGTTGCCGAAGGAGTATTAAGCACTGTCGGGCCTCACACGGGTGGTGTCCCGAATGGTCAAGATGCCCGAGGAACTCCTGAAGATGGTGAAGGAAAAGCACATCGCAGCTCTGGCGACAGTTGGACCAGATGGAGTACCGAACGTCAGCCCAAAGGGCTTCACGTATTTAGATGAGGAGACCCTGGCCTACGTGGACATATACTCGGCCAGGACGCTCGAGAACATAAGGGCGAACCCCAAGGTGGCCATCGCCATATGGGACAGCCGGACCGTCACGGGCTTCCAGGTCAAGGGGACAGCCAGCATACACGGGCCAGGGGACCCGGTCTACGAGGAAATCGTGGCCCGGTACATAAGGGCCCATCACCCGGACGGGCGTGGCGTGCCAGAACGCATGTTTGTCGTTACTATAAGGGCCGAGGAGGTCTACTCGCTGAGGCCAGCCGATAGGGGGAAGCGATTGGCCTGATGGGACAAGGGTTAAATTGACCCCGGCAGGCAGTTCAGAGGGCAAGCCCCGGTAGCTCAGCCCGGTCAGAGCGGCGGCCTCGTAAGCCGTTGGTCGGGGGTTCAAATCCCCCCCGGGGCTCCACCGCTCAGCTAGAGGAAGCCGTTTTGGTGTCTGGCAACCTGCTAGGCACGGGTCGTCAGACCGCTGACCTCCAGGCGAAAAGCTCTTCAGCCCGTTGGCATCTAGCGGTTTCTAGCAAGCTCTCCTCGGCCAGAAAGGGGACACGCTATAATGGGGATGTATATCGACACCGCTATAATCTGATGCTCAGCCAGCCCGAAATGTCGTTGGCAGCTATGATGCCCGATATCACGACAGCCTCGATGCCGCCGCCTGGGAATGTGGAGGCACCGACCAGGTAGAGGCCCTTGATGGGCGTCTTGAAATACGGCCGCTCGGGGGCGCCTGCGGATTGATCCAGCCCATAAATGGCCCCGCACGGGTTCAAGGTGTAGCGCTCGAAGGTCCTAGGAGTGGCTGCGTCCATAATGACGATGTGCTCCTTGAGGCCTGGTATCAGCCTGCTGGCCTTATCCACCAGCTCCTCGGCGAAGGAGCGCTTCTTAGCCCTGTATTCAGGCGTCCCACGCTCCTTAAAGGCGTCGTAGGCCTCAGGGGGCAGGATGGTGATGATGTTCACGCAGGCATGGCCTTCCGGCGCCAGAGAAGGATCCAAGTTGGAGCTGATGGTGATGCCCATGCCGTCGTCAAGGCTCTTTATCAGCGGTGGGTAGCCGGACAGGTCCATGTCCACGCCCAGGTAGACCACGAAGGCCGTTACCGAGGGCCTGAGGGACCTCAGGTGCCGCACGTAATCGCCCGGCAGGTTCTCCTCGCCCACGAGGTCGAGCAGGTTCAGGGCATTCGTGTTCAGCACGACGATGGGGGCCTCGAAGAACCTCCCATTCGCCACCACGCCCCTGACGGTCCCTCTCTCCACCACCACGCGCTCCACTCTATGTCTCGTGAGCACCTCGCCGCCGTGGTCCTCAATCACCTTGGCCAACAGGTCTGCTAACGCCTGAGAGCTCCCCTTCGGGTAATAACCGCCATCTATGTAGTAGCCGAAGATGGGGAGGGCTGAGGCCACGGGCGTCTTTTCGGCCCTGGTGCCCAGGTAGGCCTCGGCTAGAATGGAGAGGAATGCCTTAAGCTCCTCGTCCTCGAAGTAGCTGTCGAGCAGGCCCTTGAGCGTCATACCTGAGTTCAGGAGCCTGTAGAAGCTCGGGTGCTCGGCCGGATACCTGAGCAGGTATTCGGGGCCGAGGACCTCGGCCAAGAGGGGCGGGGGCAGGGGGGCTCCGACCAGCTCGACCTCCTTATACATCTCCCGGTAGGCGGTTTCCACCTCGGAGAAGAAGCGCCTTATGGCCTCTGCCTCCCCTGGGTAGCGCTCGCAGAGCTGCTCCACGAGCCGGGCTAGCTCGGTGGGCAAGCGCACCCACTCGCCCCCGATGACATACGCTTCATCCGTCCTCACGAAGAGCTCCTCAGGCTCATAGCCGAGCTCGGGCAACAGCCACCTCACCGGCCCCCTTGGGCCAAGGCCGCTCACGGCCTCCACGCTGGCATCGAACGTGAAGGCTCCACGCCTGAAGGAAGTGCAGTAGCCACCCACCTTATGGTGCTGCTCCAAGACGATCACCTCATAGCCTTGCCTGGCTAAGAGGGCGCCACAGGTGAGGCCGCCTATCCCCGCCCCTACGATAAGCACCTTCCGAGCGTCCGGAGGTGCCCTCCACCTGGCGTAGGGCGGGACCAGCTTACGCACAGACCAACTCACGTAGGCCCTGGGGAAGAGGGCTGAGAGGGCGATGCCGGTGGCGATGAGGCCGTATGAGGCCAGCTGGAGCGGGAAGGGCAGCATGTGCAGGAGGGCGCAGGCGAGGAATATGAGGCCCCAGGCAGCCGTCAGGAAGGCGTTGATTTTGAAGAACTCGGGCGTTGACCAATAGACCTCCGGGTAATCACGCTTGGATACCTCGTAGGTGTATGGCCTCCGGAGGGCCAGGGAGGCGAAGCACATGACACAGAGGGCACCGTAGCCGATGAGGCCGCTCTGCTCCACGAAGAGGGGGGATTTTGCGCCAAAGGTCCAGGCGGAGGCTACCGCGAAATAACATAACGTGGTCAAGGCCATGATGCTTTTCTTATCCGGTGAAATGGCGTAAAGGGCGGCGGACAGGGCCAGGCCTATCAGCACGCCAGAGGCATGGCCAAGGCCGCAGAGCATCCAGTATATTATCCATGGAGCGAAGAGCAAGGCCATCCAGAGGCCGCCAGGCACCTTCTCGGCCATGATACATCTACCTCTAACGCCCCTTATGACTTGAGTTCGTTCTATTAAGGCTTTGGGGCCATCTGGGGCCATGAGGAAGTGCCTTACTGGCCTCCTAAAGGCCGGGTATGGGGCCGATTTACCCTACCAGAGAAACCGTGAGGCAAGTCCATTAAGCTATGACGTTTAATCCTTCAATGCGTGCCACATGAGCTAACTTTTTATCATAGGTGAGAAACGCATCAAAATCCTTAGCTGATGTCAATTGTATGGCATCAGCTATGTAAATACCATGTTTAAACACATAACTTATGGCCGAAATTATGACCTTAAGGCTTAGTGAGATGAGTTTTAGCTGACCAAGCTTTACCAAGAGCCTCGTTTCTCCTATGAACTTCTCAAATAGGGCTCTGGCGTTAGTTAGCACTCCCTTTCTCTCATATTTATCTAAGACTCCGGCTAACTCGCCTATATTCCATGTGGAGAAGCCTATTATTAGTTCTCCGACATGTGCCTTATCATAGAGCTCGTCAACCCGGTCTGTGTGCTCTTCCATAACGTATCTCTTGACTATGGCATTAGTATCCAGATATACGCTCTGCACGCTCATCCCTAAGTTCCCTCACGACATCTTCGGCCTTAAGACCCAGGGGCCTACCTGCCTTAACCTCGGAACTCGTGTAGAACCTCTTCTCCAGGCCTAATGACTCGCAGAGCTGATCTAAGAGCTCTAATGTATCGTATGCGGCTAGGAATTCTTCTACTAAATCGCTTAGGCTTCTGCTCTCCAGAGCTAGCCTGCTCTTCGCTCTCTTAACCAAATCCTCTCTTAACGATAACGTGACCTTAACCTTCTTGACCAACTTAACGCCCAACCATACAGACGTATAGACGTATATAAGGTTTCTCACACTAAGCCTTGATTAAAGTTAACGACCTTCACTCAGACTAAGATATCGGCGTCTATGTGTTAGAGATGGTTCTTTATCGCGTGTTATCCTCCGAGCCTTCTACTGGCCCTTTAGTGCCTTTTACCTTTTATTTCCAATGCGTGTTTCTCCAGCAGACCTCTTAGTTCTAGCTCCTGAGCTACATCTCTCGGCGTGCCAATAGCTGGGTTGACCAGGATATCTGATAGATGTTCCTTAGTCAATAGGCGTGATATACTTAATGCATTTGGTCGCGTAAACCTGTTGAAGCACTTTTTGGGACAGAGAAATAAACGTGGACTAAGATGGCTTTATCAGAGGCTCTAAAGCCTTGACTTTCTTGCCCACCATCCTCTCGAGGAAGGGCCTCGCCTTCTCGTTCTCGGCTTTTATGCGCTCCTTGCCCAGCCTCTTCATGGTCTCGGCCATCTGGGTTATGAGCTTAGCGAACTTATCGCCCTCGGCAGCCGATATGTACTCGACCACGAACCTCTCGCTGCTTATGCCTATCTTCTCGAGGACCTTCCTGAGGGCCTTCATGCGTTCCGTCATGTGCCAGTTACCGGATATGTAGTGGCAGTCGTAGGGCAGGTGACAGGCGGCCACAAGGACCATGCCGGCACCACGCCTGAAGGCCTCTAGCACGAAATCACGGTCGACACGGCCGGAGCACATGACCCTTATGATACGGACGTTCGTCGGGTACTCAAACCTGCTCGTGCCAGCTAGGTCGGCACCGGCATAGGAGCACCAGTTGCAGCAGAAGGCCAGTATCTTGTCTTCCGGGTCTTCCTCGAGGGCAGCCCATATCTGTGCGAATATCTGGGCATCTGTGAAGTGCATCTGCGTTATGGCGTCTGCCGGGCACTCGGCCACGCAGGTCCCGCAGCCGTGGCACTTGGCTGGCACGACGCGGGCAGGCTTGCCTTCCTCGACCTCTATGGCACCGTACGGGCACTTAGTAGCACAGATGCCGCACTTCGTCTTCGTGTTGCGGCACTTCTCCGGGTCCACTACGGCCACTATGGGCTCTATGATCCACTCGTCCTTTGACAATATAGACATGGCCCTGGCGGCAGCTGCAGCACCCTGGCTGACCGAGTAAGGTATGTCCTTCGGGCCCTGGCAGCAGCCGGCCAGGAAGATGCCGTCCGTGGGCGAGTCCACGGGCTTTAGCTTCGGGTGGGATTCCATGAAGAAGCCCGTGGCGTCAACGGATATGTTCAGCTTCCTAGCCAGCTCGTCAGAGCCCTTGGCTGGTATGGCAGCCGTCGAGAGGACCACCATTTCGACCTCGAGGTCCAATATCTGGCCCGTGAGGGTGTCCTCGACCTTTATTATGAGGTTCTTGGTCTCCGGGTCCTCCGTTATCCTAGATGGCCTGCCGCGTATGAACACTATGTCGAGCTCCCTGGCACGCCTGAAGAACTCCTCGAAGCCCTTGAACGGCGTCCTCATGTCCATGTATATGATGTAGACCTCCTTGTCCGGGTACTTCTCCTTGAACAGTATGGCGTTCTTCAGCGTGTACATGCA
>NJEJ01000016.1 GCA_002255025.1 Candidatus Bathyarchaeota archaeon ex4484_135
AGGACCTGCTGTCCGAGATGGCAGATGCAGCCCTTGAGGCCTGGGACGAGAAGACATCTTGAAAGCCATTTTTGGCCCAGCGTCCTTATAGGACCCCTCTTGCCCTAGCGGGCTGGGCGGTGGAAGAGCATGAAGGTATCGGCAGCCTGCCTGCCCTGCATGGTCCACAGGGCCTACAAGGAGGTCTGCCATGCCACGGACGATCCAGCCCTGAGGCTAAAGGTCATGATGAAAGTGGCCAAACTGCTGGCCCGCGAGTTCGGGCCAGATGCCGTGCCAGCCGTGGTGGGCACCAAGCGTGATAGGCTCGTAAAGGCCCTCACGGGAAACCCGGACCCGTATAAGGCCATTAAGGAGGCCAGCAACAAGGCCGCTATGAGGATAAGGCCCTGGGCCGAGGAACTCATAGAACGGGCCTCTGGACCTTACGGGAGGTTCAGGAAGGCCTGTCTCTGTGCTATAGTTGGGAACGCCATGGAATTCGATATTCTCGGCCACGAGTTCGGCTTTGAGGACCTCAGGGCCCTTATAGAAGGGGCTGAGGAGAACATGGCCATCGATGATGTGAAGGCCGTATACGATGCCGTCAGGAGGGCCCGGAAGGTCCTCTACCTGACCGATAACGCTGGCGAGATAGCCTTTGACGTGCTGTTGGTCCATGAGATAAGGTCCCTGGGTCCAGAAGTGACCGTGGCCGTGAAATCAAAGCCCTGTATAAACGATGCCCTCATGGAGGACGCCCTGGCCGTAGGCATGGATGAGGCAGCCGACCACCTGATAACCACCGGGACGGATTCCGTTGGCCTCGTGTTGGAGTGGGCGTCCAATGAATGCCTCCGGGCATATAAAGAAGCGGATATCGTGATAGCAAAGGGCATGGGAAACATAGAAACGCTCACCGAATATAAGCACGATAAGCCCGTGGCCTTCCTGTTATACACGAAGTGCGAGACAATAGCTGACCATTTGGGCGTTGAGAGAGGCAAGTGCGTGGCAATATTGTGGGAGCCAGGGACCAAAGTTCAGTAAGAGTGTAACGCAAGCAATTTATAGGCTCACAGGTCCCTTCTCCGTAATGGTGTTGGAATTGGCGGCCCGGAGGCCGCGTTTGGTGCCGTGTGCCATTTACGCACCCGGGAGGAAAGTAACACAGCTGGCCATAGAGGGCAAGAATATCCCGGGCACGTTGGCTAAAGTGGCTTCCAAGCTAGCCGATTTGGGCGTCAACATTCTGTCCGGCCTCGTGATGGCCGAGCCGGGCAGGGAAACAGGCCATATGGTGTTCTTTCTCGACATTACTGACTCGGGCCTCTCCGAGGAAGAACTCGTGGGGGAAATCGAGGAATTAGATGTCGTGGTGAAAGCCGAGGTGACCGTGAAGAAAATCGGTGATATGGCCATCAACGGGACCACGCACGAGACCGTGTTCTTGGACAAGAGAGCCATACTGCTAGATGTAGATGACGTGGGTACTATGTTCGGCTGGTTTGACCGTACGTTTGGCACTGGTGCCCACGCCATACTATTCGACATGGGCGAGCAGGCAGGCCGTTTAGTCGCCGCGAAGCTCATGGAACTGTACAAGCTAGGGGGCCGTGATGCGATAGAAGCCTTCTTAGCCATACACGGGGCTGCCGGCTGGTTCGGCCACGAAATAGTGAAGTACGATGAGGAACGCCTGGAGTTCGTGATAAGATTACACGACAATTTCGAGTGCGTGCCGTTTAAGAACAAGAAGGATAGGCCCATGAGCCACTTGGTCAGGGGCGGCCTAGCCGGCGTTTTCTCAGGCATCTACGGCCACGATTTCGGGGTTGAGGAAGTAAAATGCCTGGCTAAAGGAGACCCGTACTGCGAGTTCGTCATAAAGCCCAGGGAGGAGAAGAAGGACTAGATGGCCGAACTCCATGGAGGGGAGATCCTCATGGAGTTTTTTGAGGTCGTCAGGTCAAGGAGGAGCATAAGACGTTATAGGCCCGGGGCCCCGATCAGGCCTGAGGACCTGAAGGCCATCTTAGAGGCCGCCAGGCTGGCACCTTCTGCTAAGAACCTGCAGCCATGGTACTTAGTGGTCGTCAGGGACCCAGAGCGTAAGAAGGAGCTGGCCAGGGCTGCCGTGGGCCAGATGTTCATAGCGGATGCTGACGTGGTTCTGGTCTGCTTATCCGACCCGGCGAGGTCTCCGAGGTGGCACGATAAAGACGCCATGATAGCTCTGGAGCACGCGGCCCTAGCTGCGACCGCCCTGGGCTACGGCTCCTGCTGGATTGGTGCTTTTGACCCAGAGGCCGTCAAACGTATCGTGAGGGCTCCCGAGGGCTTAGAGGCCGTAGCCATGATGGCCATAGGAGTCCCAGATGAGAGCCCCCCGCCGAGGCCCAGGAGGCCCCTCGAGGAAATGGCTTTCTCGGAGGAATTCGGGAAACCGCTCGTCCTGTGAAGGACATCAGCGATAAAAGGTCCTCAAGGGTACTAGGCGGGGTGGCAGGCTTGGCCAGCTTAGGAGAACTCATGCCCTACGTGGGCATGATAAAGGACCCGGACCTGAGGGAGAAGGTCCGCTCCATCTTGGAGGAGCAGAAGGTCCTCCTGACCGGGCAGTCCTTCTCGCTAGAGTGGAGCCCTGGAGGAAGGTCGCACCACCACGCTTACCCCGGCGGCCTGTTGCAGCACACCATAGCGACCGTGAGGTTGGCCCTGGCACTTTGCGACGTGGTAGAACAGGTCTACAAGGCCGAGGTAAATAGGGACGTGGTCCTGGCGGCCGCCATCCTGCACGACGTGATGAAGGCACCTTGTTATGCCGAGCGTGAGGACGGCACTTACATGCTCTCGCCCCTTGGAGAACGCCTTGACCACGTGACGTTGGCCGTGGCCGAGCTGGCCAGGAGAGGCTTCCCGATGGAAGTCCTTCACGCCGTGGCAGCACATCACGCCGAACACGGCCCCATAATGCCCAGGACCCTTGAGGCTCTTGTGGTCCACATAGCCGACCTAGCTGACTCGAAGCTTAACGGCGAGGTCCTCAGGGCCGCTCGGTTCCTGCTCAGGGAGGCCACTGGGCAGGAACCAGCTAAGCTATCGTACGAGCACGCCTTCGGCCTCGTGATGGCGAAGGCCAGAGGAGGCTGGGAGGGCGTGAGGAAATACGCTGAGGAAGCGGGCCTCGTCAAGCGGGCTGAAGAAGGCGGTCAGGAACGTGAGGCCATGGGCAATACCTCCTTGAGCACGTAATCTAGGTAGGCCAACCTGTCGTTCGTATTGAATATGGTCACGGAGCCGTCTCTGGTTATCCCGACCACGTAATCGTAGCCGCCGGCCTTTGAGACCACGTACCATATGTCCCCGTGGGCCCTGTATTGCTCGAAGAGGTCCGTGTTGACTAGGTCGGGCCCGTAGAGGGCCAGCTTGTTCACGTTCGGTATGTCGACGTTGTCGAAGAATATGACTTTCGTCTCCTCCGGGTTCTTCTTGTGGAATTCCTCAAGCACCTCGGGCGGTATCCTTGCCTCCACTATGGCACCGACACGGCCGAAAACGGCCTCGCTTAGCCTGTTGGCCACGAGGTTAGCCCTGCGTTTCTTCTCCAAGACCACGAGAAAGAGGTGACCAGCGTGCTCGGCAAAGCAAAAGAGGGCCTCAAAGGTCCTCGGGACTAATACGGGCTTCCCCCTGTGGAAAACACGGGTTATGAAATCTTCTGCGTAAATCCCCATCAGGCTGCCCGGCCTCTCGGCCAGATCGCGTACCTCGCGGACCAAAGTGAATTCTTGCTCGTCTTCCTCGCGAGCTTCCTCAACCCTAAAGTTAGAGAGGGCTTCCTTCAAGTCCGGCAGACTTATCGGCTCGGAGACCACGAACACCTTGCCCGCCACCACCAAGGCAGGCACCCTCCACGGCTTCTGGGCCACGAGCATAAAAGGCCCTAGAGCAGCCTGAAGTCCTCTTTTATGGTCGTGAGGACCACGTAGGTACACGTCCTCTCGATGTTGGGCATGGCCAGGAGCGTCTTGGTGAACTTGCTCAAGTCCTTCCTACTCCTGAACTTGGCCACGACCATGACATCAACTGGCCCCGTCACGTCGTACACGGCACAGACGCCCGGCAGCTTCGCGATCTCGCGTTCGATGTCTAACAGCCTCCCGCCCGAGACAGTGACAGCCGTTACGACGGTTATCTCATAGCCTAACTTCTCGTGGTCTAAGAGGGCCGTGTAGCCCTTTATTATGCCTGAGGACTCTAGCTTCTTCAGCCTCTTAGACACAGTGGCTGTCGAGACGCCTAGCTCCCGGGCTATTTCCCTGCAGGAGGCACGGCCGTCCTCAAGCAATATGGACAGTATCCTGAGGTCCACTTCGTCGAGCTCCAAACGTTCAGCCTCCCTCGAGGTCCCGTCCTTATCCGCCCAACGTCTGTATAAGACTTACGTTAGGATCTCGAACAAACGTGCATAATAGGCTCAGAAAGCCTTATATTCGTTCAGCAAGCTGAGCAAGAAAATGTATGGGTGTTCAGGGCCTAGTCGTGCCACTGATACCTGATATCATTGGTGGGGTGAGGTGCAAGTTATTCCCGCAGGAGAAGTTGGGGGACCTGCTCGAGAAAGGCTATGGATTCGATGGCTCCTCGTGCGGCTTCTGTAGCGTCGAGGACTCTGACCTGTTGGCCATGCCGGACCCGAAGACCAGGGTCGAGTTGGACTCCTACATGCTATTCATATGCAATGTGTACAAGGCCAACAGGCGTTTCGAGCTGGACACGAGGTTCGCCCTCCAGAAGGCCCTCTCACGCTACGCTGAGATGGGCATGGGCGTGACATCCGGCGTGGAAATGGAGTTCTACGTACTCAAGAGTACCTCCGAGCCAGGGGTCTATGACCCCTGGAGATACATGGAGCCCATGTTCGGCTACCCAGTCCTATCGCTCCTCTCCGAGCTGGCGAGCCGAGTACATGAGGCCATGCGGATAGAGTTTACGCACCACGAGGTCGGGCCGGGGCAGTACGAGCTGACGTTGGAGAAGGACAACCCGGTGGACCTGTCGGACCGCATAACATTGGCCAAGTGGGCCGTGAAGTACTGGGTCTCCAAGAAAGGCCTGCTAGCCACTTTCATGCCGAAACCCTTCATAAATAGGCCTGGGAGCGGCATGCACCTCCACCTGAGTTTGAACAGGGAAGGGAAGAACATAACTGGCCCCGGTGGGGACAGGAGCCAGGGCAAGCGTATCTTCTCGGAGGAGGGTGCTTCCTTCTTGGCCGGCATCCTAGAACACGCGAAGGCCCTGGCGGCCCTCATGTCGCCCACAGTGAACAGCTACAAGCGGCTCATGCCCCACTTCGAGGCCCCAATATACATATGTTGGGGCATAGGGAACCGCTCAGCCATGGTGAGGATACCGGAGCACGATGCCGCCCGTGGGGAAGTCCGGATAGAGGTCAGGTGCCCCGACCCATCCTGCAACCCCTACCTGGCCTTCGCTGGCCTCCTGACCGCTGGCCTAAAGGGGCTTGAGGAAGGGCTTGAGCTGCCCGAGCCGATCGATAAGAGTGCTTATGAGCTGAAGGAAGAAGAGTTAGCTGAATTAGGCATAGAGAAGCTGCCTTCAAACCTCGGCGAGGCCCTGGAGTACGCCAAGAAAGACCCTGTCTTTAAGGAAGCCCTCGGGCCAGCTTTGGCCGAGCAGTTCATAAGGCTGAAGGAAGCCGAGTGGAAGGCCTACCTCAAGTTCCTAGAGGAATCTGGAGAGGAAGGGGAGGGCAGGATAACGAGCTGGGAGCTCAGGGAGTACCTCGAAAGGACCTGAGGCGGGCCCTGAGGAAGGCCAACAGGACCAGGTAGCCCATTATATTTATGCTCACGAAGCTCCCGAGGAATATGCCCAGCCAGCCCATCCAGAGCGGGAGGCCGAGCAGCAGGGGCAGGTAGGTCCCCACGATGGCCGTTATGACGGCCGTTATGGCGAACGTAGATGCCAGGAGCCTTTTCTTGTCCTCCGAGCCGCTAGCCAGCCTGTAGGCCAGGTAGCAGCCAAGGAAATTGGCGAAGGAGCCGCCCGTGGCATCTATGAGCACGGTCCCAGAGGGCATCCCAGCCAACACGCCAGCTAGATTGCCCAGGAAGCAGCCTACCGTGAAGCCGACCACGGCTGGCCAACCTAAGACGGCCGATAGGGGCAGGAGGGCATCTGCCACCCTGACTTGGAACACGTAGAAGCTGATGGGTGCTAGGGCCACCACCAGGCCCGCATAGAGGGCCGCCAGCACGGCCGACAGGGCTACGTCCCTGGTCTCCAATTTTCCCGACCGGTTAAGCAGGCACCACAAGCCTCATAAGAGCGTGTGGTCAAGCCGGTGAGGAGGTCATAAAGATGAGGAGGGCTACGCTGGCCCTCTTGTTCATAGCTTGTGCCATCGCCAGCAGCTTCCTGACCTACATGGTGGTGAGCGGCTACTGGTACGAACTCGGCTACCAAGTGCCCGGGCTACCCTCGATAGCCATAACGAAGGTCCGCTTCCCGCTTGATAACACGAGCTACTTCGAGCTGACCGTGCTCAACCCATCCTTCAGCCTGTCGGCCGTTAGGCTGGAGAACGTGTGTGTTATAACGCCTGAGGACGAGGTCCACGCAATAAAGGACGTGAGCCCGGGCCTGCCCAGGGAGCTAGATGCTGGCAAGTCCGTAAAGCTGAAGTGCATGTGGGATTGGGGCAACTACACGGGGGAAGAGCTCAGGATAATGGTCTTCATAGAGGAGGGCTCGGGAGCCTCCTTCTTGGCCAGGCCGCCGGCCGTCAAACTGATACTGAACGCCCTGTTCAACGCCTCAAGGCCCTTCTGGTTCCTCCTCAACGTAACCAACTCGCCCGGGAGCCCGACGACCGTCAACCTAACGGCCGTTGAGGTCGTGTTGGCAAACGGCACCAGAACGAGCGTCCGAACCGAGCCAGAGGTAAGCCCGGACAAGCCCTACGGCTTAGAGCCCAACTCGACTGTGACCCTGAACTGCACTTGGAACTGGCTGAGGTACAGGAACGAGACACTCACCATAGTGGCCAGGACCCTGCAGGGCTACAGAGCCTACCTCGGCCTTAGGACGCCGCCGCCCGTGGTGCTGAGGATAACGGAGGTGAACTTCATCCGGGGCGGAGGGTCCTGTTACTTCAACATAACGGTCCTTAACGATCCCTCGTCTCCGGCACCCGCTAGGCTGTGCAACATAAGCATCGTGGTCAACAACACGCTCCTCGGGCCAGAGGACCTAAATGTAACGCCCCCGCTGAGCCCGCCCGTCTTAATCAAGCCGGGCGAGAGCAAAACGTTCATGTGCAACTGGAACTGGACGCCCTACGAGGGCTACCGGATGAACATAACTGTATCGAGCGTGCTGGGCTACACGGCTAACGCTACCGTCACAGTAATGGCAGGGGTCCAGAAACCGGCTTTGGGCCAGGCCACCCAGGGCCTAACGTGCCAGCTCAGCCAGCCTTCTCAGTTATGTACTTCGCCATCCTCGATAGGCCCTCGATTATGCGTTCCTCTGGCTCAGATACGAAGGTCAGCCTTATGTGGTCTCTCCCACGCTCGCCGAAGTAGCCGCCCGGGATGGCCACGACGGAGACCTCTTTTATGAGCTGGTTGCATAAGGTCTCATCGTCCATTTTCAGTCTCTCTAAGTAGGACTTCATGTTCACGAAATAGAAGAAGGAGCCCGCGGGCCTGACCGTCTTGGCCTCTGGCAGGAACTCGGCCAGGTATTTGCCCATCACGTCCCTGCGGGCCTTATAGGTCGGTATGACCGTCTCGCGTAGGTAGCGTTCCTTGACGCCGTCCTTGAAGAAAGCCATCATGGCCAGCTGGGCTGGCGTGCTGGGGCAGAGGCTGATGTACTGCTTTATCTTCTCCATGGCGTCTATGGCTTCCGCTGGCCCGTAGGCGTAGCCGAGCCTGAAGCCGGGTATAGAGGCCGTCTTGGAGAAGGTGCAGACCGTTATGGTGTTCTCCCAGGCCCCCGGCAGGCTGGCCGTGTAGGTGTGCTGGCCCTCGTAGATGATGTGCTTGTACGTCTCATCGGAGATTATCCAGAAGCCGTGGTCGCACGCTAGGTCGACTATGGCCTTCACACGCTCTTTCTCGATCACGCGGCCGGTCGGGTTATCAGGCGATAGCAGTATCATGGCCTTCGTACGGGGCCCTATGAGTTCCTTCAGGCGTTCTATATCTGGCTGGAAGCCTTCCTCCACGTAAACAGGCAATCCTACAGGCTTAGCACCACACAGCTTCACGGCCTCTATAAAGCCCAGGTAAGTCGGGTCCATGATGATGACCTCGTCGCCCGGGTCCACGACGGCCATGAGGGACAGGAAGATGCCCTCCGTGGCCCCCTCCGTTATTATCATCTCCTGGGCTGGGTCAGGCTCTATGCCTGCATAACGCTTAAGGTCCTGGCTTATGAGCTCCCTCAGCTCTAAGAAGCCCCTTGTGCCACCGTAAGAAGCCGAGAACTGAGGTTCTTCCCTCAGCTTCTCGATCAGGAACTCAATTACCTCCTTAGGCGGAGGAAGGCTTGGGGCACCCCCACCGAAGGATATGAGGTCCTTCTTCCCCCTGGCCTCTGCCAAGAGGGCTGCTACACGTCTCACGGGCGATTTCCTCACGAGCCCAAGCCTCGAGGATAGGCCCGGCAGGACGACCACCGCTCGCATGGTCTCCGCTGGGCCTGAAATACCTTGCGTTTCCCCGAAGTAAGAGGCTACATCAGATATGCCCTTCCGGCTATATTCTAGTGCCTAAGTATATCAGAGTTCAGCCTCACGCTCCTTGGACGCCCTGGCTATCCTCTCCATCACAACGGACGGGAGAGCCACGTCTTCCTTCGCTATCCTCGCTGGCCTGACAACCATGCCACGTCCATCGATTATTATGACCTCGTGCATGGTCAGGCTGTGGGGAGTCTGACGCATCTTCTCCACGAGCATGAAGCGTCTTAAGACGCCGCCACGCACGAACCTCCTGAACCTTATTATGCCGTCTGCTATGTGTTCTATGCCGAAGCCAAAGGCCTCGGAATTATGGCAGATCACGCCGCCGAGGCCAGCCACGAAGTTCTCGGCATCCTCCACGGAGAGGTCGTAAACATAGGGCTTGTCATAAGGCACCTGTCTCACGGAACGCACCCTAAGGAACGCGAGATCACTTGATAACAGGCTTCTCAGCCTCACTAGCCCCTTGGCTACCCTCCTCCCGTCCTCCGTCAGCTCGTAGGTAGCTGAGGCACCAGAGCTGGTCCTCCTGACCAAGCCGTAGGATATCAGCCTCTCTAACTCCCTCACGCACACACGGTGAGGTAGGCTTAGGCATGCTGCGAGTTCGCGAGTGCTTTTAGCACCATCTAGCAGGGACATGAGCAAGTCAGCCCTCCTCCTGAGCTTCTCAGGCTTGAGCACCTTCTCCAACACCCTGTGCCTAGAGATCCTTATTTTGCCGAGGTGGGTGTAGGTCCCGCTTCTATACGCTGTGGGATTTAGCTTTCTCAGCAGCTCAACGACCTGGGCCTTGGGTATGCCGGTGAACCTGCTTGAGAGACCAGAGTCACTCACAGGCTTGCCCATAGCCCTTGCGATATCAGATAACGCCTTACGCCCCTCTCCGTAAGCGATGTTGAGGTCAAACCTCCTCTCACCGCTCGTAACTATCGTGGGAAAGACGCCGAGGCTGAGCAGTAGCAGCGACAAGGAGGCCGCTAGCTCTTTACTGGCAGTAGTATAGGTCAGCACCCTGCCTGGCCGGTAATAACCATCCCCTCTGAATAGGCCCACTAGGAACTGGCGTTGTAAGCTCGGTGAGGCTGAAAGCACCAGGTCGGGTATCGTCTTATTCCTCGCTCCCGTCCTCAAGCCGAGGACCAGCTCCATAGCGATCCTCAGTGTCTTGCTGTTCACGTCCACAACTAGCTTGTTCTCATGCTCGTATACCTTAGCGTCAATGCCAAAGAGCTCTCTCAGGCAGTTCACCAAGTCGGCCACGTAGTCTCCCTCGGACAAGTTGAACGTGAAGACCACCTTGTTCTCCTTCATGAAACCCTCGGCCGTGTAGTAGCCAAGCAAACGCATTAGCTTCTCGTTCACAGGCAAGCGGCCGTTTACAGGCAAGCGGCCGTTTATCGGATAGCTACCGACCACCACGCCATCCTTGGGCTTGGCTACTAAGGAGAATTTACAGCCCTTGAGGTCGCTCAGCCCTATTCCTGCCTCTAGCAGCACCTTAAGGGGGAACACACGCCTAGAACGCCAGTAATAACGCTGCGTGTCCCTGCCCACCGAGTATCTCTCCCTTATGAGGCTCAACAACCTCTCATGCCTTGCCACCTGCTCTGGCACATCATGAATGTATATGAGGTCGCGTAAGCGATCGTGCCTAGCCAGCTCGGCGAGTAGGTCTATGTCCTTGGCGTTCCACGTAATAGGCTCAGGAAGCCTAGCTGGTGCCAACACGAAATCGCCGAGCTTTAGATCACGGCCGGCCTTCGGCGTGGGCCTTAAGCCCTCCAGCACGTAAATGCTATGGTCAGGCGATATCTTCACGCTCCTGCCAGCCTCTAGCCTCACCTCGTATAGCGGCCCCCTGGCCCTCCTACGTACGACCCTAGCGATAGGCTTCCACACCACCTTGAGGCTCCCCGGGTCTAGGGCCAGGGTCTCTAGGCCGAGGCCGCTCACATCAATTGAGCCCTCCTCACCCTCCAAGAAGAACTTGTCCACGAATTCTCCTATCGGGAGGACCCTCACTCTGCCGCTCGCATCTCTTATGGCCACGGGCTCGTCCCAGGCGACCGATGTGGTGATGGCGTATTGGCTGACGGCGAGGGTGGTGAAGCCCCACCTAGAGAGGACCTTCTTCACGAAGTATGAGTATTTCCGTGCCATAGCTGGCTTGTCGAGCCAGAAGGCGGACATGGAATCTATTACCAGCCTGCCCCTGCCATGGCCGAGCTCCTTCTTGGCCTCTATGACCTTGTCCACCAGGGCCTCCACATCGAGGGACCTGAGGGACCAGCGGTCCTCCAGGCCCGTTAGAGCATCAATTATTATCAGTTTGCCCTTCTCCATAGCCTCTTCAAATTCGAAGCCGAATTGAGCAGCCTGCCTTATTATGCTCTCGCGGCTCTCCTCGGTCGTCACGTAGACGCACTTATCGCACTCCCTTATGCCCTGTGCTATGAAGTGGAGGCAGAATATGGTCTTCCCCGTGCCGGGCTCGCCTGTGACGGCCACCAAGAAGCCCTCGGGTATCCCGCCGGCTATGAGCTTGTCCACCTCTGGTATGCCCGTCGAGAGCCTCCTGACCTCGGACAATACCTGGCTCCCTTAAGGGCCTGGGAGCCGTGAGTAATAACCATAGCGTCCGGGTTCAAGCGGGCTTGTTAGGCTGAGCCCGTCATCTGCTCCCACATGGTCCTGAACGTCCAACGGGCTATGGAGCGTAGCTTCCTGACCTCCTCCGGCCTCACGTTCTTTATGACCACTTCCTTCACGACATCGTCTTCCTTCACCACGTTGAAGCTCACGACCTCGTCTGGGCTCAGCTTACCCGCGGCCACTAGGCTGGCATCACGGTCCTGCATGCCCTTCAGCTGGCGTATGAAGAACCTGAAGGGCCTTGAGGAAGCATGGAACTTCTTGTCCTCGGCCGGTACTATACGTACGTAATCCGGCCCCACGTACATGTTGGCCAACAGCTCGCCCTCGACCGTCGTGAGAGGTATGACGTT
>NJEJ01000081.1 GCA_002255025.1 Candidatus Bathyarchaeota archaeon ex4484_135
ATAAACCTCGGCCTGACCTGCCGCACGTGCGAGGACCCGCCCTGCGTGGCCGCCTGCCCCAGGGACGCCCTGACCCAGTCGGAGAAGACGGGCATAATAATGGTAGATGAGGAGAAGTGCAACGGCTGTGGCTGGTGCATAGAGGCCTGCCCGTTCGGTGCTATAACGCTCCACCCGGAGAAGAGGGTCGTCATAGTGTGCGACACCTGCCTTGACAGGCGTGAGAAGGGCCTGCCCCCGGCGTGCGTCGAGTGGTGCCCGGAGGAAGCACTCGAGCTGACGACGAAGGATGTGCTGGCCCAGAAGGCACGCATATCGGCTACGATGAAGCTCTTCATAGAGGCCGGGAAGGTCGTCCCGCTTTAGGCTCAGAGGCCTTCTTTTTCCCTCGAGCAAATATATATCCAGGCTATACTATAATCGAGGAGGCAGGAGATTGGCTAAGCCAAAACGCGTGGTCATAGATTACGGGGAATTCGAAGTCGAAGTAATCGTGAGGCCCAAGGGAGCCAAGCCAGGTGCTAAGCCCGCTCCCGAGGAGGCCCCTGAGGCCAGGCCTGAACGAGCCGCCAGAGGCCGTATGGCCGTCGTGTTGGACCAGATGCTGAGAATAGGTTCCGTTCTAGAGCCGAGGGTCCCCGAGGGCACGGTCATATTCGAGGCCGTCGGCGTGGGCTTAGACAGGGAGGTCAGGGTCTCTGATAGGCTCGTCCACGTGCCGGTCCGGGACGACTTCGACATATATATGCTCGTGGACAGGCTGGCGGATGAGTTTGATAAGGTCCTCCTGTTCTCGGGCGACAAGGCCCTCGTGAACGACGTGAGGATCAGGGCAGCTCAGAAGGGCCATGGGAACGTGGTAATCCACTACATGCCTCCCTCGGAGTTCTCGAGCAGGGCCCATTTGATAGAGGAGGTCCTCAGGCGTATAAGGTCGGCCTGAAAAGGCCCGTGGGCGGTGCCCGAGATGGCCGTGGTCAAGGTAGCAGCCATCCAGGCCAAGCCGGTCGGAAACGACTTAACGCACCCGGGGAACGTCAAGCATGCCCTAGAGCTCCTGAGGAAGTGCGTCCAGATGGATGATGAGGTCAGGGTGGCTTGTTTCCCGGAGTACTTCCCCTGGTCCGGCCGGGGAGAGCTGGCCCGCGAGGCCGAGGAGCTCGGCATATACGTCATAGCTGGCATAGCGGAGCGGGAGAACGGGGCCCTCTACAACTCCTGCATACTGTTCGGGCCAGACGGGTCCATCCTCGGGCGTCAGATAGGCATAGGCGTCTGTGCCGACCTCTGGGGCCCTCCTAACGTTGGACGCCAGCTGTTAAGGCTGGGAGCCGAACTGATATTCAATCCGTCCTTCTTCTTCGTGTTAAGAGATGTCTGGCACTGCCTCCTGCTCGCGAGGGCCGTGGAACTCATGGTTCCCATAGTGGCCGTCGATACGGCAGAATTCCCGTTCAGATTAGGCGATAGGGTCTTCCGGGAGTGCGGCGGTCTCACGTGCATAGTAGGGCCCCCGTGGCGTGATATGGAGGAGTTCGCCTCCTGGTGGCACGGAGCCAGGTTTAACTGGTTCCTGGGCTGGCTCGGGACGGAAGAAGGCATATTGATACGTGAGCTGGACCTCGATAGGGCCCGGGAGTTCAGGAAGGCCTGGTTCTCCAGGATAGTAGGCCGGGAGGACCCATGGGTAGCTGAGGAAGCCGCCAGGGGTTAGCTTTGCTAGGGCCCAGCTTAGTCAGGGTCTCCATGGGTACGGCCGCCGTCTTAGGCCTGGACAGGATAGCCATCTCGGCCAGGCCCACCACTGCCTACCTGATGCTCTACTACCCCGGCAGGTGCCTTGCCAACTGTGCCTTCTGCCCTCAGGCCAGGGACTCAAGGGCCAACCCAGACCTCCTGTCCAGGATAGCATGGCCTCCTTATGAGCTCGACAAGGTCTTGGAGGGCCTGGCTGAGGGCCGCTCTAAGGGCCTTAGGAGGGCCTGCGTCCAGGCCCTGCTTTACCCGGGCTTCTTCAAGGACCTCAGGGAACTCGTGAAAGCCATATCGTCCTCGTGCGATCTGCCCATATCGGTTTCCGTCCAGCCCATCCCGGCCAAGAGGATGGCGGAGCTTAGGTCCGTGGGGGCCGAGAGGATATCCATACCGGTTGATGCGGCTACGCCAGCCATATTCGACCGGGTGAAGGGGGCCGGGTGTGGCGGGCCCTACAGGTGGGAAGGGCACATGAGGGCCCTCAGGAAGGCCCTTGAGGTCTTCGGGCCCGGCCTCGTCGGGACGCACCTCATAATAGGGCTGGGCGAGACGGAGCGTGAGGCCGTGAAGTTCATCCAGGCCATGTATGACACGGGCGTCTACGTGGGCCTCTTTGCCTTCACGCCCATAAGGGGGACGGCCCTCCAGGCATGGCCCAGGCCCGACCTGGCATCCTACAGGCGGGTCCAGCTCGCCAGGTTCCTCATATCTGAGGGCCTATCAAGCTATGAACACATGCGATTCGATTCGGCGGGTAGGATAACGGACTTCGGCCTCAGCAAGAGTGAGCTGGTGGAAGTCACCTCGACGGGCCTGCCCTTCATGACGAGCGGTTGCCCAGATTGCAACAGGCCCTACTACAACGAGCCAGCCAGGGGGCCGCTCTACAACTACCCGTTCAGGCCGGGGGAAGAGGACATTAAGGCCATATTGGCCCAGCTGGGCCTGGCCTAGACCTTCGTGTAGATGGTTATGCCCATCTCCCTGGCCATCTTAAGGGCTTTTTCCTCGGCAAAGGGCGTTATCATGACAAGCCTAGCTGGCCTGCGGCCCGTCTCTCTAGCGTAGATATTGGTCCTCACGGAACGCTTCCTCGGCCAGCAGGCCCCACCTGGCCCCGAGGGCATCTATGTGCCTCCTGAGGAGCTCGAAGCCCCTATTCGTATCCTCCCTCAACTTGGCTAGCTCCCGGTCGTAGCGTTCAAATCCCCTGTTCATGTCCTCCCTCAGCCTAGCCAATTCCCTATCATACCGCTCGAACCCCTTTATCATTTCCTCCCTCAGCTTAGCCAGCTCCCGATCGTATCTCTCGAAGCCTTTGTTCATGTCCTCCCTCAGCCTAGCTAGCTCAGCCTCATGTCTGTCTAACCTCTCAAGTATCTCGTTGAACTTCCTGTCGTGCTCCTCCAGCCTCTTGAGGATCTCCCCCAACCCTATCAGGCCTGCTACCGCATACCTGAACTCCTCATCCTCCTTCAGGAGCCTGAGGATCTTGTGCTTGAACTCGGCCTCCACGCCCATCCCGGCTTCTCCCACACGAGCGACGGGCGGGCCTTCTTAAGCCCTAGCTGGCCGCTCACGGCAGAGCACAGCATACATCGTGCCACACGATTTTGAGGCCGAAGGTCCGGGCCCTATCGACCGTCTCACGAGCCGGGAGGGCCATCCTGTCGAAGCCCAGCTCGAGGGCCATGGCCTCAAGGGCTGTCCGGTAGGGCCGTTCCCTCGGCTTCATGCAGCCCAGGGCCACGGGAATGCCCTCGAACATGCCTCTCGCCTCCGCCATGACGGGCTTAAGCTCTTCTAGGCTTGGCGGGCTGGCGTCCTGGAAGGGCGTCCCCCTCGTGGGCATGAAGATTATGATGACGAGCACATCTGCTCCCACGGACCTCACTATCTTCAGGGCCTCCGCCTCGCCTCGGAGTTCACCGCCGTGGATTCCTAGGCAGACGTGAGGTGCCACCCGTAACCCGGTTTCCCTCAGGGCCATCAGGCTGGCCAAGTAGTCTTCTGGCTTCCTCCTGAGCCCTATCACGTCCCTTATGGTTTTCTCGTCTCCTACAACATCAAATAAGGCCACGTCAACGCCTGCGGATGCCAGTTCTTGGGCCAACTCTTCATCGACAAGGCCCGGGTGCACTGCCACCAGCAGGCCGAGCTGCTCTTTGATGGCCCTTATGGTCCTAAGGAAGGGCCTTATGGGCAAGACGCCGTCCTTAGTGAAGCCACCGCTTATCAGGACACCCTTAACGCCCTTCCTAGCCAGGGAGGAGCAGAGCTCCCACAGCTCGCCTGGCCTTTCGGCCTGAAGCATGCCCTTCAGGTAGAAGCCCCGGCAGTACTTGCACATGAGGGCACACTTGGTGCCAGTTATGGATATGGATGGGAACTTGGGCCAGGGCCTGAAGAAATGGACCTCGCCATGGTCCCTCTCCGGGCCCTCCGGCACGGCCATGGGTGAGCCTTATAGGCCCGCGGTTGATATAAGCTTGCCATGCCGAAGCCCGAGTGGCGTCTCATAGAACTCGAGGTCCGGGATGCCTTCATGAACATGGCCATAGACGAGGCCATCCTGATGGCCAGGTGCCTGGGCAAGGTCCCTAATACGGTCCGCTTCTACCGCTGGCAACCGTCGGCTGTCTCGCTTGGCAGGTTCAGGCCCGTGGAACAGGACGTGAACGTGGAGGCCTGTAAGAAACTCGGCGTGGATATAGTCAGGCGTCCGACGGGAGGCGGGACGGTCTACCACGATGCCAAGGGCGAGATAACTTACAGCGTGGTCGTGAAGGCATCCGACATAGGGAGCCCGGACGTGGAGACCTCATACGCCATCTTGTGCTCCGGCCTCATCGAGGCCTGCCGCATCCTGGGCTTAGAGGCCCAGCTCCACCCTGGAGGGCCCAGGGCTTGTCCGAACATAATAATAGGCGGGAAGAAAATATCCGGGAACGCCCAGGCCTGGCGGAGAGGCGTCATACTCCAGCACGGCACCTTCCTCGTCGAGGTCAACCTGGCCAAGATGTTCACGGTCCTCAAGGCCCCCTGGCCCCTCCCGCTCGAGGAAGTAGTCCGGAAGGCCGAGAAGAAGATAACATCCATAGAGCGTGAGCTCGGCAGGCCTGTTTCAGTCTGTGAGGCTTACGAGGCCCTGAGGGAGGGCTTCTCAAGGGCTCTCGGCGTTGAGCTGATCCCCGACGAGCTGACGGATTTCGAGCTTGAGCTGGCCGAGAGACTCAAGGAGACAAAATACTCGTCTAATGATTGGAACTTCAAGGGCGTGGACAAGGCCGAGCGAGTGATCTGCATGGCCTAAGCGATATTAAGGGCCTTTTTCAAACGGCCCTTGGGGCCGATGAAGAAGGCACGAGCTACCTGACGCATGCTGAGTGCCGTCGCCTCGAGGCCCCTCAGGCATCTCTCGCCTGCCTTCAGCTAGGTATGCCAGGGCAAAGTTTATAAAC
>NJEJ01000017.1 GCA_002255025.1 Candidatus Bathyarchaeota archaeon ex4484_135
GCATCCCAAACGAGCTTCAGGCCGTGATCCTCGGCTATTTCGCTCAGGGCCTTGATGTCCGCCGGCTGACCGTAGAGGTGAACGGGCTCGATGGCCACCGTCCTCGAGGTGATCTTCTCGAGCACGTCGTCCGGGTCGAGGGTGAAGGTCCTCTCCTCTATGTCCGCGAAGACGGGCCTCCCTCCGGCCAGGACTATGGTGTTCACAGAGGCCGCGAACGTGAAGGAGGGCACTATGACCTCATCCCCAGGTTTTATCATGGTCATGAAAGCCAGATGAAGAGCTGCTGTGCCAGAATTCACGGCCAGGGCGTATTTAGAACCGCATTTCTCCCTGAACTCCTCCTCAAAACGCCTCGTCAGCTCTCCCTCCCTGAAGAGACCCGACCTGAGGACCCTCACCACCTCCCTGACCTCTTCATCGCCTATGATGGGCTTCGATATAGGTATCCAGTGATTCGAGACGGGTTTCCCGCCCTCTATCGCGAGCTTCTCCATCCGGACCCCCTTACAGGGCCTTTAAGATCTTTGACCTGATCTCGAGGACAGTAGGGCCTTTAGCTCCTCAAGGGTGGGCATGTTGCTAGCGGTCGCGAGCCCGAGCTTGGCACATGCTATTAAGAAATTGATGGCCGCTCCCCCGAGCACAAACGACATCTGTCTGCCCCTCGTCCGTCAGAGGTAGCCCAGGGCCCTAAGTCTCTTCTTAATCTCCTCTTCCTCCTCGGGTGTAAAGACCGCTTCCCCTTCCTCTTCCTTCAGCACCTCCTCTAACACGAAAGTTACATATTCCTCCACATTTTTGAATTCTCCGCCGCTCTCCCTGACGGCCTTCTCTATACGCTCGTAGAGCTTCCTGGGTATGTAGACGGCCACCTTCTCCCCGCCCATCTGGCCCACCTCTCAAGGGAATTATAGCCAGGCTATATAAGATGTGCTCCGCGGGACCTCAGAGACCAAGGACTATTTTCAACAGCATAGCTAAGCCCAGTGCTGTTATCAACAAGCCCATACCAAGCCTAAGAGAGCGTGGATTCGCCTTCCGCACCGAGTAGGCGGAAAGAGGGGCCGAAATGACAGCCCCCATCGTCACGGCCATGATCAGGTCCCAGGAGAAGGCCTTAAGGACCAGGATGTAGCCTAAGAAGCCCACTAGGCACGTAATGGCCTCAGAGAGGGCCGTGATGCCTATGGCCTCCTTTTCGTTAACACCTATGAGGATCTGCCCACCGGCTAGGAGAGGGCCGTAACCGCCTCCGCTTATACCCTTGTTAAAGGAAGCCAGCAGACTTAAGCAAAGGATTTTCTTCCAAGAAAATTGCTTGATTTTGAGGCCCGCCAACAAAAAGACTCCTACTGCTAAAATCATTAGGGCCACGTAGACCTTCACGACCGAATGGGGAAGGCTAAGTTGGCCGAGTACAGCCACAAGGACGCCCAGGGAACCAGAGGTGCCGAGCACGAAGGCCAGCTTGAAGTTACGTAAGCCAGGCCTGAGGTTCACGTTCCCCAGCCTGTGGTGAGCAAGAGCAGCAATGATCCCCGTGAAGAATTGAGAAAAGAGAACGGCTGGCACGACCTCAGAGAGGTCAAAGCTAAGAAGGAAAAGAATTGGCACGAGAAGGGTACCGTATCCACCGCCCAGGGTAGCGTCTATGTATTCACACACAAGGGATAAAAGAGCTACTAATAAAAAGGGCCAGAGATCCAAGCCCGCCACCTAGACGAAGCCGTACTTGGCTATTATCTTGGCCACCTCAGGTCTTATAATCTCGGGGGGTGGTTGCTTCCCCTCACGTATCATGGCCCTCACAGTGGTCATGCTTATCTTCACACGTTCGGCCTCCGCATGACCGCACGTGTTCTCTGTGGCCACACCTCCACAGGCACGGCAGTAAAAAGGTCCTTTTAACAGAAGCACCTCTATGCCTAACTCCTCCGTGTTGAACTTACGTATGAACTCATGAGCGTCATAGTCGCCATACCAACCGCTCGGGCTGGCGTGTAACCGACCTACTATGAAGTGTGTGCAACCGTAGTTCTTGCGGACCAAAGCGTGGAACAGGGCTTCCCTTGGCCCAGCGAACCTCATCCAGGTGGCCAGGCCTGAGAGGACCACGCGGCCTTTCGGGTAGACGTTCTCTATGAGCCACCTGTATGCCTCTATTATGGCCTCGTTCTTGAAGTCGCCGGGCTTCTTCTCGCCCAAGACCGGGTGTATGAGGAGGCCGTCGAAGAGCTCCAGGGCTATACGCTGGAGGTGCTCGTGGGCCCTGTGGGGTGGGTTCCTGGTCTGGAAGCCCACCACGGTCCGCCAACCACGGGCCCTGAACTCGGCCCTGAGTTCCTCGGGCGTTTTGCACATCTCTGGGAAAGGCAGATCGGGCCTATCCAAGGCCCATATCGGGCCAGCTAACAGCCTGTTGGACCGCCTGAGGACCTTGGCCACACCTGGGTGCCTGGGGTCATCGTAGCCGTAAATGGCCCTTGTCTCGGCCTTTGGGTCCACGGAGAATTTCTCCTCCACCGCTAGAATGGCCAAGGGCCTGCCCGATCGGTCAACTAGGGCTGCCTGATCTCCCTCGCTTAGAGAGCCGAACTCTGCTTCCCCAGCTGGCAGCACGACAGGCAGGGGCCAGATGAGCCCATTCTCAAGCCTCGCCTCGGCTAGGACACGCTCGTAATCCGATCGAGCCATAAAGCCCTCAAGGGGCGAGAAGCCGCCAGTGGCTATCTGCCAGAAGTCCATGGCTGTATTAGCGTCCATGATCACCTTAGGCATCTCACGGGCCTCTTCAAGGAGCCTCTCACGCTTAGGGCCTTTCACGAGCCTGCTGACCAGCCTGCCGCCGTGAGGCTCCCCGAGCTTCACGGGTCTTACCTCCTCAGCACGCTCACGCCATCCAGGCCGGACGGGATGGACACGCCCAGGAGATCCAGGACTGTCGGGCAGAGGTCCTCTATGGCCAACTCGCTAGCCCGGCCCTTGACGCGT
Organism: Candidatus Bathyarchaeota archaeon ex4484_135; assembly: GCA_002255025.1. Lineage (GTDB taxonomy): Archaea > Thermoproteota > Bathyarchaeia > EX4484-135 > EX4484-135 > EX4484-135. The sequence continues at coordinate 2,995 of NJEJ01000017.1, forward strand.
TCCTCAGGATCCCTCAGCACGAACATGCCGAACTCGCCGTGGTTGCTGTCATCGGGCCCCTTAGCCGTCTCCAAGCTATAGGAGCTGCCGAACCCTATGGCTTCATTGGAGCCGTAATGGAGGTTATCGAAGTAGACCGTCAGGTCGGGCATGAGGTCCAGCTTCTCGCCCCTGTAGGCTTCTTCACACATGAATACCCTGTTATCCAACTTCTCCCCATTGGGCCCCCTGACAGACGCCAAGAGTTCGGCTACCTGCTCTCTGACAGACAGGTATTCTTCGCCCGGCCTCACAATCCCCTTAGGATCCCGGCCTCTTACGTTTATGAAGACCTGAGCCACGTAGGCCCCCAGGGCATAAGCTACCGTGTGCTCCCAATCTATGAGGCCCTTCTGGTCAAGCTCCGTTAGGCCGATGGGCTTCTCTGGCTTCTCCCTCAGCTTCAGAAAACCTTCCTCGGCCAAGATCTCATTGGCGTTCACACGGTAGTACATGCGTTTTGCCCCATGGTCCGATATCAATATCACGGCCGTATCGGGCGGTACCAGCGCGAGCGTCTTGGCCAACTCGGCATCTATTTGCCTGTGGAGCTCGAGCAGGCCACCTTCGAGCTCGGGATCCTCCACGTACCTCGGGTGCTCCTCGTCGAAGAACTTCCAGAGTGTATGCTGGGCCCTGTCTATGCTCATTATGACCGTCATGAAGAAATCCCATTTCTCCTCGGCTAAGAAGTGTCTTATTATCTTGAAGTCCTGCTCCGTCTTGGCCTTAAGCTGCTCGTACAGCTGCCTGGGCGGGATACGCCTGTAATTGTACACATCTATGACGTACCTATCTGGCCCGCCAACCGCGCCCAGGACCCTCTCCTTGACCTCGGACGGATAGGTGAATTCTGACCGCGTGTTGGGTGTGAGGAAGCCCGAGACCATTATGCCGTTCAAGGGCAACGGCGGATACGTCACGGGCACGAACAGGAAGATGGGGCGTTTCCCGGCATGAGTCAGGTAATCCCAGAGCCTCGGCTTGCTTATCATGCGGGAGTTCACGATGCCAAACTTCGTGTAAGTGCCAGGGGTCCTGTACTTGAGGTCGTAGAGGCCGAAGTGGCCTGGATTAAGGCCCGTCAGAGAGGAAGGCCAGGCAGGGCAGGTTATGGGCGGCACCGTGGTCTTGACGTAGCCCCAGAGGCCCTCGCGAGCCAGGCCCGATATGGTTGGGAGCTCATCAGCCCATTTCTCGAAGACGAGAGAAGGCTCCACGCTGTCTATCCCTATGACTAAGGCTTTTGTCAATTTTTCTTCCCTCAGCTTTCAGTAAGCCTTAGTGAGGGTATATAACGTTTTCGGGCCGCTCAGGACACCGGCTCAAACAATATGCCCAGCTCCCGGGCGTAATCGAAGGCCTCATGCATCTCCTGGGCATTCGGCCTCCGAGCTATATCGGGCCACTTCTCAGGCCAGCGAGCTACTAAGTGCTCGGGCCTGTACTGGCCCATTATATTCACGAGCAGCCGGTCCTTATCCAACTCACGGGCTATCATATCCAAGACGGGCTTAGTACAGCATTCTACGTGGTTCGGCATGACCAAGTGCCTTATTATCATGTCCCCGTTCTCCTGGGCCAGCTTCAAGTTCGCCAGGACCGTGCCCACGTAATCGATCCCGCCAGCCGTCAGCCTATCGGCACAGCAATTGTTACCGAACTTGAAGTCCGGGAGCCAGATGTCCACCACGTCCACGAGCAATCTCATGGCCTCAGGGCTGCAGAGCATGTTGCTGTTCCAGAGTATCGGGACGTTCACGTTCAGGCGGACCAGGCTGGCCAGTATGACGTGCAGGTTGGGCGTCGGCTCGCCGCCCACGAGGTTTATGTTAGCTGCTCCCTCACGCCTAAGCGTGGCCTCTATGGCGGCCAGCTTGCGATCGTCAACAACGACGCCGTTCTCCGGATAGAAGGAGATGTCGTGATTTTGGCAATTATGCGTTATAAAGCCCTCACAAATGAAGATGTTGTTCTCGGTTTCCAGATTAAAAACGGGCATCTCCCCTAACAGTTCTATATCCTCAATAATAGCTGTGGTGAGGATAGCTCTCCCCACGAGCCCATATAGCTTCCTAGATATTTTAGGATGCGTTCGCATAAAGAACTTGGCTATATGCTCGCCCCGGCCTATTCTTATAGAGTTAAGGCGGTTCTCATAACATTCATAAACGTAGGGTATGCCCAGTAGATCAAGTCCTTTACATGCCATATCAAGCAAGTCCTCGTCCTTATTCGGTATCCTTAAAGCACGTCCCGAAAGGCTGCCCTCTGCATCGAAAAAGCCCGCTAAAAAGCCTCTATACCAAGATAAGGACTTCCTAGGCTCCGTTAACTCCTCTATGCGATGGAACACATCCCACTTCGTAGAGACTAAGCCTTTCTTTATCGAATTCCCGAAATTCACGTTTTTCGTCTCTAACGGAACACCTAGCAACGCTAAATACTTCCTGACCGTGTTAAGGAATTCACTATCCTTTACGACAAAGTTGAAATATGGATATACATAACTCCTCCCGCCGTGTCTCACCGTATAGAATGTCATAGTGCCATCCCCCTTGATGGCACCTGTTAGGTATCCCCTCATGTAGTCCTCGTCCTCAACAAAGCTCTCAGGCTTCACGGTAAACCTCACGACCATACCTTCCTTCATCAGTGTGGCTTTAACAGGGGCTCTCGGGGGGTCTATGGCCAACCAACGACGCCTGTAGTCGAGAATTGGATGCTCAGCTGTCAATATTATGTCTCCTTTCGTTGTCCTAACCCTATAAACCTCGGCTTTTCTCATAAACTTTGCCAATACTTTGACAAAGGTCAGCTTAAGCTGTTTCTTAGGCTTCGCCGGGAAGGAAACAGATAATATCTTATCGCCGACCTTCACGTCGGCCAGGGGCTTGGCTACCCATGTATCGAGGATGACCATGCTCTCTGGAGCGACGCAAAATACGCACCTAAGATTGCAACTCGTGAAGAAAATGGTCCCCGAGCCCCCAACCGGGTGTCCTCCACCCCCCAGGAGCGGTGCCTCCTCACCGTAGTGGTGGAACCACGTGCTGACACGGGCTTCCCGGCCGAGACCGCAGAATCCCTTCTGGCCAGATGTCCTGTCAACGCCACAACGCCTGACGCAGAACCTGCAGGACCTGAGCATACGCTCGGCCAACTCGGCCTTCAGCCTGAGGAAATCGAGCCTGGGCTTCTCGAGCTCCTTGAGGCTCAGAGAGCCCTCCCTTATGCTCTCGTGGGCTTTCCTGAGCTCCTGAGCTAGCCTGTCGTGCAGGGACCATAGTTCAGGTTCCCTCATTTCCTTAAGGCAGCTCGGGTCCTCGTCGAGGCCCACGTGCTTGCATATCATGAACTTGGCAGGCTTCTCGTCGAGCATGACGGACCTGTACCAGGACAGCCTCCTGACGACCTCTGGGTTCCGCCAGACGGTTATGGCATCGGGCCTGAGCCACATGTTCTCCCACGTATGTCAAGCGGCCTCGTTTTTAAACACCCCGTATCTCAGGGTTCAAGGGGGCCCGTAGCTCAGCCTGGATAGAGCGGCGGCCTTCGGAGCCGTAGGTCCCGGGTTCAAATCCCGGCGGGCCCGCCAGCCGTTGGGGGATTAAACCCCAACACCCCCGGTTGCTGAAACTGGCTCTAGGCCACAAGTCTCTGATCATAATGCTCATAAAGGCCATGATGCTCTGGCCTGGGCTAGGCCGCCGGTCCGAGAGCAGGGCGTAGCTCTCGGTTAGTGGTGCGCTGGGATCCAGACGATGAGGAGCTAAAGAAGCGGTTCGTGTAGTTCCTGAGGATCTAATCATCTCATCCAGAGCCTGAGGGAACTCAGGGAAAAAGCACGTCAAGAGCTTCATCTTCCTCAACGCCCAGCTGGACTGCCCGATCAAGCCCATGCACCTAGCCGCTAGCCCTAGCAGTCATTAAGGGCTCTAGGAGCGGGAGGATGCCATAAGGCGTATAGAAGCCATTAGGTATGCAGCCCCAGAGAGGGCTGCTGAAAGGTTGGTCACACGCAGAATAGAGGAGGTGATGGAGAATGAGTGATTATGAGAGAGGCTTCACGGACGCCCTAGAATTAGACGTGAGCGAGCTAGAGGAGACCAAGGATTTGGAGGTCAGGTTGCTGCTCGGTCTAGCCTTAGAGCACAAGGTGACAGAGCTAAAGCACAGATTAGGCTACGTGATCCTGACAACCTCTAGTTTGAGAGCCGCAAGGCCGAAACATGAGCATTAGCATAGTTTGAAAAGGTTTCTGATGCACCTCGCCGCACCAAAGATGGTCTGCTGGCTTGGCCCGAGCCTTTTTAAGCTAACCGCACTAGTCTTGTCTCTCGCTCTAAAGAGCACAACTGGTCACTTGACACCTTTACATAGAAGTTGTGCACATGGCCCTTGTTTTTCACGATTATCAAAGAAGCATCTTCGTGAGAAAAATGAATAAGGACCTTTGTTCCTAACCTAAGATTGGGGATAATGGTGCTTCAAAGGCCGGTTGAAGACCTGGTAAGGCTGATAAGAACGGCGGAAGAGGTAGGGCCAAGAAACATCTCTTTGATAGCTAGGCTAACAGGCATACCTGTTGAAACGGCCAGGTATATAATCAAGGTGAGGCTCCCTAAGCTAGGCCTTAGGTTTAGGCCGATAATAGATGAAGGTCGCTTAGGCCTTGTCAAGCACCTGCTAAGGCTCGAGTTCGGCGACGAGCTTCGGCCTTTAGTTTCTGATATACTAGATGCCTTGGCAAGGACTGCATATATAACTTATTATGCCGCCTTGCTCCCTCACGATGGTTATATAGCGTTGGCTGACGTGCCAGTAGAATACGAAAGGCGTTATCACCGATTGTTCGAAAACTTCCTGCATGAGGGTCTGCTGAAATCCTACGAGCTTTACCCGTTGGACTGTGTCTGGAAGAGATCCATCGATGCCAGGGGCATCGATTTCACCAACGGGGAGTGGAAGATCAAGATATCTTTTGAAGAATCTGGTAGCTCTCGCCAGAGCGTTGAGGTAGTAAAGCCTGATTGTGAAGAGCCAGGGGTGGACAAGACCGACTTACTGATAATAAAGGAGCTCGAGAAGGACCCCTTGCAGCCATTCACTCGCATGGCAAGGGCGTTAGGAATAAAGGAGTACACTCTACGATACCATTACAACGAGCACGTAATAGGCAAGGGCCTCATCCCGAAGTATAGGATTATTTGGTCCTCGAAAGAGGGCTTTGAAAGAGGAGATTACATAGGGCTAGTGCTCTTCTGCTACGACGTGGATGAAGAGGGGCTGAAGCAGATTGGCGAGATCATCGAGACTATCCCTTCATCGAGCTTTGAGGGCATATCAGAAGAACATGCACTCTACACGGCCATAATGACTATAAGATCCTCATGGCTGGTCGGGATACTTAGGCTTATCCGCAGTAAGCTGTCTCACTACCAGATACTAACGATGTTTATCGATCCTGCAAGGAAGCGGCGCTACACAATACCCTATGAGCTATTTGACGACGAGACGGGCTGGATATTTGATGAAAAAAGAATATGGGATTCCTTACAGCATCTCCGACAGAGGATGGCTAAGGCGCAATAGGCGTGCTCGCCTCTGGCTCTGGATTTGGGTCATCGTCTATTGGATCGCCTAAGACGCTTACTCCACCTATGAACTCGGGCTCGGGGTTCGGGTCGTCGTCTATCGGGTCACCCATGGGCTCCGGTTTAGTTACATCTAAAATCAGGTCGCTTACCTTAACAGCGAGCGGGCCAAGCACCATCCAGACAATTATCAGCGAAAGAACGGCTAGGCCCACTACGAGCTTACGCTCCATAGCCCTCACCGTGATGCTGTATCCCCAACAGACATTATAAGAGTTTCGGTAACCACAAGCTAGCTACGTGAATGCTTGTGAAAAACGAGAAAACATCATCTTGCATATAGTGTTACGCTCTTAATAGGCTGTTGAAAAATGGGAGCTAAGCCAATAACCCCCATTTTTCAGCTTCCCCTTCATTGCTCTCGGGTTTCCATCGGCATTTGGGGCCATTAGGGTGGCCTGGGCATGAGGGGTGCCCAGGTTAATGGCTGCTATCAGGTCCCTATCCTCCTCAAGACCACAGACAGGGCATTTGAGACGCCTATTGCCCACGTTCCTCAATTTCGAACTACAGTTTGGGCACGTAGATGATACGCCTTTCGGACTTACCTTGAACACTGAGACGTCATACAAGCGTGCTCTCCACTCAATCCACTTCTGGAGTTCACGATAGGTCCATAGTGTTAGTCTTGCCCGTCACGTTCGGGCCGTCCTGTCCCTTCCTATTGACCTCTTTCAGGCCTGTGAGATCCTCAGCCAGAGGGGCCAGGAGGATGTGACTGATCTCGGCCCCGTAGAGGCCCCTGGGGCTGGCTATCAGCATGGCTCCTCAGAACATCCTCCTGCTCAACCCGTGAGCTTTCTTCCTGATGTCGTCGAGTAAGTGTTTCTTCACCGTTCTTTAACCGTTCTCCTACGATGAATTGAGTCGTAGTAAGGTTATCACCGTGTGAGTTCAAATCTGACGATGTTGCCCAGACGTAGGAGGGCAGGGAAGCGTATGAGGCCCATCATAACCCTCACCACGGATTTCGGCCAGAGGGACCCCTACGTGGCCAGCATGAAGGGCGTCATATTGGCCCTCTGCCCGGACGCGGCCATCGTGGACATAACGCATGACGTGCCCAAGTTCGATGTCAGGGCGGGGGCCCTCATAATGGCCCAGGCTGCCCCCTGGTTCCCAAAGGGCACCGTCCACGTAGGCGTAGTGGACCCGGGCGTCGGGACGGCCCGCAGGGCCATAGTAGCCGTATCGGAACGCTATTTCTTCGTGGGGCCAGACAACGGCCTCCTCATGCCAGCGGCCATGAAGGATGGCCTTAAGGCCGTCTACGCCATAGAGAACCGGAAGCTCATGTTAGAACGTGTGTCCAGAACTTTCCATGGCAGGGATATCTTCGCACCCGTGGCAGCCCGCCTGGCTTCAGGCCTGAGGCCGGAGGAGGTGGGGCCCGTGATAGATGACTACGTGGTCCCTTCCTTCGCTGAGCCTGAGCTAAGGGAAAGCGAGGTCAGGGGAGAGGTCATGTACATAGATGGCTTCGGGAACGTGATAACGAACATACCTGAGGGCCTATTGGCCGAGCTCGGCATATCAGATGGCTCGGACCTCGAGGTCGAAGTGGGTGATAGAGTCCTGAGGCTCAAGCTCCGTTCTGCCTACGGCGAGGCCAAACCGGGCGAGCTGACGGCCATAATAGATAGCTGGGGCATGTTCGAGGTGGCCGTCAACCTCGGGAGTGCAGCCGAGGAGCTAGGGGCCAGGCCGGGCGATAAAGTGGTCGTGAGGCCTGCCCGCGGAGGTCGCAAGCCATGATAAGGGCCCTGACGTTCGATATCGGAGGCACGCTGGCCGATGGAGGGCTGGACAAGAAGGCGTTCGCCAAGAAGGCCATCGGCTACCTGTGCGAGCTGGGCTACGATGTGGGCACGAGGGCCTACAGGAGGGCGTTAGACGAGGCCATGAGGGTCTTGAGACACGTCAGGGCGTCCGGCAGGGAAATGGATTTCTATGCCTTCTATTCCCGGGTGCTCGAGGGGCTCAGCATAGAGCCTTCACGCGAGATCTTAGACGGCCTGCTGAACCTATACTTCGATTGTTTTGCCTACGCGGTCAAGCCGGGTGTCAGGAAGGTCTTAAGGGCTCTCTCGGGCCGGTTTGAGTTGGGCGTCATATCGAATGCCATAAGCCCCTGGCCCAGGAGGTTCCTCGAACTCGAGGGGTTGGACCGATACTTCAGCACGGTCGTCATATCAGGCGAGGTGGGCTGGAGGAAACCGCACAAGAGGATATTCGAGATAGCCCTCTTCAAGTTAGGCGTGAGGCCTGAGGAAGCCGTGCACATCGGGAACTCGCCGGAGGAAGACGTGCTCGGTGCCAAGTCAGTCGGCATGAGGGCTATCTTGGTGGCATGGGAGGGCATGCCAGATAGCCTTGAGGTCGAGCCGGATTTGATATTAAGCTCCATATCCGAGCTCCCTGAGGCCCTGGATGAGCTGGCTGAGGGCCAGCTGCCATGAGGGAAGAGCTGCTCGACCTGCTGGCTTGCCCGTCCTGCCGAGGGGAGCTAAAGCTCGAGAGTGCCTCCCGGAGGGATGGCGAGGTCATAAAGGGCCGTTTGACCTGTCGCTCCTGCGGGGCCACTTACCCAGTCGAGGAGGGCATACCACGCCTGCTGGCCCAGCCATGCCCGAGGGCTTATAGGGCCCTGATGGCCTATTACGATGCTTACGCACCCCTCATGGACCGGAACTATCATAACCCGAGGATAGCCTACATGAGGGAGGTTGAGGACGCCTGTATAAGGTCCACGAGGCCCTCTGGGACTGTCTTGGACATAGGCTGCGGGACAGGGCGACAGGCCATCCTCCTGGCCGAACTCGGATGCCGCGTGGTGGCCACGGACATATCCATGGGCATGCTGCTCGAGGCCAGGAGGAGGCTACACGCCAGAGGGCTGGACGACCGCGTGGAGCTGGTTCAGGCCTCGGCAGACGCCCTGCCCTTCAGGCCCGAGGTCTTCGACAGGGCCTGCTCCATATTTGGGGCCTTCAACCACGCCCCAAGGTGGCTCAGGGGCCTCAGTGGCTCAGGGGCCTCAGGCAGGTCCACGAGACCCTCAAGGCGGGGGGCACCTTACTCATGACGGTCCTTAACAGGCTCCAGTTGACCTGGTGGGCAGATACCGTGCTCAAGCGTGATAAGAAAGGCTTCAGGAGGAGGCTGGCGACGGACCTGTGCTACATAAAGGTCCGGGTGCCGGGCCGAAAGAAGAAGCTGAAGCTCTGGACCAAGCTGTTCTCACCCCTGGAGCTCGAGAAGGCCCTTAGGTCAGCTGGCTTCAGGACCGTCAGGATCGGTAGTGTCCTGATATTCCTTAGGCCGAAGTTCAGTTACACGCCCCACACGGACCTCAGGGGCCTTGAGGTCGGGCTGGCCAGGCTCGAGGAAAAGCTCAGGTGGCTACCGCCCTTCAGCTACCTCGGTGCCTACTTAATAGCCCTGGCTGGGAAATGACGGAGAAGAGGATAAAAGGGAGGGGAAAGCCCGACTCCCCTAAAGGCCGAGGGCGTCTGCCACGTCTTTGAGACCCAGCTCCTCTAACTTGGCCCTGGTCGGCAGGCCCGTCTCTGGATCCCAGCCCCTCAGCTCATAATAGGCCTTGAGGAGTTCGTTGAACTTCTCTTTGTCCAGCTTAAAGCCCTTCACGACACCGTTCGGCACGGGCTCCTCGAACGCACGGTCGGGCAGCCTGTCCTCGCGGCCCGTGAGGCCCCTCCTGGCGTTTATGGCCCTCGTAAGGTTGAAGATACGCTCGGAGCCCTTGAGCAGTTCTTCAACGCTCATCTTGACGCCCGTGGCGGCCTCGAAGACCTTGGCATAATACTCGAGCGATAGGCCTGTCTCGACCCACTGGAGCCTGCAGCAGCCTAGGCAGTCGAACAAGGGCCTGACGTGCTGCAGGTATATGACCTTCTCGGCCTTATCACGCGTGTACTTATCGCGGCCGACTTCTATGTCGTACGTTATGGCCCAGGCCCTGTTGTGGTGGGCTCCTATGTCGGCTGTGGCGTAGGCGAGGCCCATGGCCGGAGCAGCCCTCACGTCGTAAGCGGATTGCTCAAGGCCCTTGACCTCCATGGCGAACTTCTCGGCTCCCTTCCCGAACTTACGGGCCGCGTACCTGACCCCGCGGGCCAACACGTCGCCTATGCCCTCGCGTTTGGCCATCAGCTCCAAGAGCTTGAAGACGCACTCCGGGTCGCCGTATCGCAGCTCAAGGCCGCCCGTGTCCTCTGGCCCTATTATGCCACGCTCGTAGCACTCTATGGCGAAAGCTATTATGTTGCCAGCCGATATGGTGTCCATGCCGTAGTTATCGCAGAGCCAGTTGGCGTAGACCACGTCCTCTATGCTCGGGAGGCAGCAGTTCGTGCCTATCATGGCTATGGTCTCGTACTCAGGCCCGTCTATGGCCACGCCAACGTGGGGGCCAGAACGCAGGTAGGAGAACTTGCCGCAGCACATGGGGCACCTCGGGCAGGCCGTGCTAGTCGTCATGACGC
>NJEJ01000018.1 GCA_002255025.1 Candidatus Bathyarchaeota archaeon ex4484_135
ACCGTCCTCTATCTCTGGTGGAACCTCACGGCCAAGGTATTCCTCGCTACCGTCCGGCCTCTTCAGATAGTAATACGGACCGTGAGGGCACTTCCCGCAATCAGCCTTACCGCACGAGACCATCTTGGACCTTATCGAGCCTGGGATAGCCCTCTCCTGGAGCTCAGCCAGCCTATCCCTGGCCTCAGCCAACTCGGCCTCGATGGCCCGCTCAAGTTCCCTGAAGAGTTCCTCAGCCGTAAAGCCCCCATCAGGTTGGAGCTCGCCCTCTTCACCTGGCTCCTCGACATCTAGGATTTCGACCCAGAAGTGGGTATAGTCCTCACATGAGGGGTCTCCGACCTTGATCTTGATGGTGATGGACCTTATGGGCCTCGGCCCCTCATACATGCTCCTGACGAGCTTAGCCACTATGTCTGGGATGTTCTCCTCATGGACCCCACCCCACATGAGGCCCTTAACAGGCCTAACGGTCCTGAGGACCCAGACATCATTAAGGAGCTTGGCTAGGGCGAGAGGAAGCGGGTAGCCAGGATAACGCTCGGCAGCCAACCTGACGAGCTCAGGTGGAACCTCAAGGATATGAGACTCGAAGCTGGCTTCGTGCTGACCGGAAACGGTTATATCCCTCGGTTTCTTAGACTTCTCTAGGCCTGGGGCCACCGAACATCACCACCTGAAGCCCAGGGGCCGAGGCCCCGCCCGTCCCACCCCTCGGCCCCTGGGTGTGCTGGCCCTGGGCCACCATTTCTCACCTCATAGCCTTATCTCAAGGAGCTTGGCCTCTTCTGGATCCAGCAACCCAGCCCTAGCGAGCTCCCTCTTGATAGCTCGGCGCACTAGGTCGGAGAGTTGCTCGCCTCTGGCTTCTGCTAGGCGTTCAAGGATCTTCTTCATCTGGGGCGATACACGCACGCCGATGACGACCGTCCCAGCCATGTTTTCACCCGTTCAACTAAGAGATGACCTGGGATATAGCCACCTAGGTGTCACCAAAAGGAGCCCCAAATCACGTTCTTTTTACTTTCACTAATCCCCTCTAGGTGAACAGCTTAGTATTATGTTAAACCTTATTAAACAAGTTTCCACGCTCTCCGCTGAGGGATGAGAGAATTGAACACAGGCCGGAAGAGCCATGAGGGCACATTAAGTTTCTTTGATTACGTTATCCTCTACTATCTATCCAGGCGTAAACAAGCACGTTTTAGCGAGATTAAAAGCTTCCTAGCGGCGAAATTCCGACCTCTTAACCCTAATTCATTTAAACGGCGATTAATACGGCGGTTAAAGACGCTTTCGAAGTTTAACTACATAAGCCGAGGCAGTAAAGGATTATACAAGATAACATCAGAGGGCATTAAGGCACTCTTAGAGGCAGATTTACCTGATGAGCCTTGGGCGGCTCGCTTTAAGCTCCAAGAATTCCTAGAGAATGAGAAGATCTTTGATTTCTACCCCTTACTTACGAGAGTCATGATCATAGCTACGGATGATGAGCCTCTATTATACCTCATCGAGCATACTTGGAGTTTCCTAAGATGGCTCGAAAGCATTAAAGAGGCGTATTTCGATAAGCAAAGCCCTTACATTGACCCGGATCGGCGTTCCACTCCACTATTCAAAAAGTATTGGGCGCTTGTAGATGATTTAGAGGCTGACTTGATGGAATGGGAAAGCATGATCTTCAATTATGAATTAGAGCCTGATATGTTAAAAGACCTGGCTCAAATAATAATCCCTCGGCTTAAGCTTATTGTTATGACACTAAGAGATCTTAGAGCCATCTATTACTTCCTCATTCTGAGACCCCGAGAGGAAGAGGTCTGGGAAGAATACGCTGATCTCTTTAGGAAGACCGTTTTCTCACTTCGTGAAACGCTAGAGGGGTTAACTCAGGATTTAAGGTCATACCTTTATCGACTTAAGAATGAGAGGTGGAATGATATTCATGAAGCATGGCTAAGACGTTTCCAAGGTAGATGGTATGGGTTTCAAGTCATGATGAGGCCTAAGAAGTTCCCGGACGACTTTTTAAGGATCTCAAAGAGCCAGCTCTCTTAATGAGAGTCTTTCATCCACGTTCCTCACCTCGGCGATACGGTTTTTCGAGGAATTCAAGGACTAACCGTAAATCCTCGACTAATCGTTGAGGATCTTCACCTAACCATCGCTTTCTCGCTCTGTAAAGTAGTATATGCTCATGGGGGCTTAACGCCTCGCCATCCAAGTATCGGATCAACGCCTCTCGCAGCTTCGGGCTTAAGGGGAGCTTGAGGCCCATCGCCTCTCACCTAGGCCTAAGGAGCTTAGAAAGTTATAAACCTTGAGGGGCATGAACCTCTTACGGCAAGGTTTATATACCTTGAGGTTCAGCTAAAGGCTGAGGGGTAAGAGGTGAGGTCGAGGATGAGGGCCTCGAATCCCACCAGGGGAGCCCTGGCTGGTGGGGGCTTCTGTAATGCCCGAGGCCAGGCCGATTTTTTGGAGCATGAGGGTGCTCCCGGCCTGGTCGAGGGAGCCAGGGCTGAGAAAGGCCAGCTTGGGGAGAAGCCGAGGACCTTAGTGCTGAGATCGCTACGCCTCATCGTGGATGGTCCTGAGGGCGTGCTACCCCTGGACCCGGCCAGCACCGGCGTCTTCAAGCTCCCTGATGGCTCGGTGCTCCTAGTGCCCGACCACCTTGAAGAGGCCTATCTCGCTCGTGATGAGGAAGCCCTCAGGAAGCTCGTCAAGGACATACTCGGGCCTGAGTTCAAGCTGGTAAGGCTTGAGGGAGAGTGATGAACATGGCCGAGGGGCTCCCCAGCTACTTCCGGGATAACCCCTGGCTCGGCATCTTGGCCCGTAGAGGCATGGAGCCCGAGGAGCCTCTAGCACGTCCAGCTCTCAGCACGGCTCCCGAGCCAGCTCAGGCGTCCCCCAGCCCTAAGGCTTCATCGGCTCCCCAGGACCAGGGTCAGGACCTCAGCCAGCTCATAAATGCTCTCATGAGCGTGATGGTGAGATCCTCGCAAGCCCAGGCAGCTCAGGCCCATGCTAGTGCTCAGAGCCCGATGGTGATAGTGGTGCCGATAGTGATAACGGTGCCCAGCTATGGCTATCCCATGAGCATAGCCATGCCAAATGGGGGGTATGGGGGGCTAGCCCCCCATCTCAACAGGACTCCCGAGCCCGCAACCCGGGTTCAAATCCCGGCGGCCGCACCAATAACGGGTTGAATTTCCTCTACGTTCCTCATCTCTTGGACGTTTAAACTTAAGATACACCGGGAGAAGTGTTATGAGGAAGAGCAGCCCTGCCACCACCGCATAATCCGCGTAGACCATGTACTCCTCTACTAAGGCCCAGTTCTCGCCTAGGAGGAAGCCCACGTAGGTCAGCAGGAGGTTCCACGGAACTGAGCCTAGGAAGGTCAGCACCGCGAACCTCCTGGCCTTCATCTTGAAGGTCCCGGCTGGCAGCGATATGAAGGTCCTCACGCCCGGGAGCACCCTGGAGATAGCTACCGCTAAGTCCCCATATTTTGAGAATAGGTCTTCGCACCTCTCTAACTCCCTGGAGAAGTAAGGCAGCCTCTTGAGCCTCGCCAGCAGTTTGACGCCCGCCGTGGCACCTAGGGAGTAGGCTGCTATTGAGCCTGCTAAGTTGGCCGTGGCCCCGAGCAAGCCTAAGAGCAGGACATCTAAGGCCGTGCCGCAGAAAACGTAGCCCGCGAGGGGCATGACGAGCTCGCTCGGTATGGGCACGCAGGCACTTTCCAAGGCCATGGTTACGAACACCCCCAAGTACGAGAGTTCCTTCACCAGGCGAGCCGCCATCTCGAATAAGGCCTTTACCACGCTCAAGCTCGGGGGCGGCAAGAGCGGGCTGTTATAAAGGTAGCTGGAACGTGGCCAGCGGCCTGCCAGGAAATATTAAAGCCCTCCGCGGACGGCTAGGCCCTTAGGGCGTGTCAAATGGGCAGCGAGAGGATGCTCAGCATGGCAGAGGCCATAAATGAGGCCCTAAGGGAGGAGATGCATCGGGACGAACGGGTCATACTGCTCGGGGAAGATATAGGCGTCCTAGGCGGCATTTACAGGGTCACAAAAGGCCTTCTGGAGGAGTTCGGGCCCGAGAGGGTCATAGATACGCCCATAAGCGAGGAGGGCTTCGTCGGGGCCGCCATAGGCCTGGCCGTAATGGGCTTCAGGCCCGTTGTGGAGATAATGTATGCCGATTTCCTGGCCAACTGCATGAACCAGATCGTGAACTTCGCGGCCAAGATGCGTTACATGAGCGGTGGCCAGCTTAAGGTCCCGTTGGTCATAAGGACCATGATGGCCCACGGCCGCGGCCACGGGGGCGATCACTCCCAGGTCCCGATACCTTGGTTCCTGAACGTCCCGGGCCTGAAGCTCGTGGCCCCCTCAACGCCCTATGACGCCAAGGGCCTCCTCAAATCGGCCATAAGGGATGACTCGCCCGTGATCTACTTCGAGCCCTACATACTCTACAGGACGAGGGGGCCCGTCCCGGAGGGCGAGTACACCATACCGCTCGGCAAGGCAGACGTGAAACGCGAGGGGAATGACCTGACCGTGGTGGCCATATCAGCCATGGTGCCCAGGGCCCTGGAGGCAGCCGAGAAGCTGGCCGAGGAAGGCATAAGCGTTGAGGTGATCGACCCGAGGACCATAGTGCCCTTGGATGAAGAAGCCATCCTGAGGGCCGTGATGAAGACGAACAGGCTCCTTATCGTCGAGTACTCACACAAGAGAGGTGGCGTCGGGGCCGAGATAGCCGCCCTGGTGGTCGAGAAGGCATTCGATTACCTGGATGCACCGATAATGAGGCTCGCAAGCCCGGACGTGCCCATACCCGTCAGCCCCGAGCTGGGCAAGCTGACCATACCGACCGCCGAGGACATAATGGCCGCTGCCAAGAAGCTGGTCTTAGGGGAGGTCTGAGGGCCGTGGTGAAGACGATCATAATGCCCAGGCTTGACATAGACATGGAGAAGGGAGCCGTAATCGAGTGGCGTAAGAAGGAAGGCGAGGAAGTAGATGAAGGCGAGGTCGTAGCGGTCATAATGAGCGAGAAAGTAACTTACGAGGTCGAGAGCCCGGCGAAAGGCCGGTTGGCCAGAATACTGGTGGAACCGGAATTGGAGGTCCCGATAGGGACGCCAATAGCCATTCTGGCTGAGGAAGGCGATAGGCCAGAAGAAGTCGAGGAAGCCGTAAGGAAGGCAGAGGAAGCTCTGAGAACCCTTAGGGCACCGGAAGTGCCCGAGGTCAGGAGGCCAGAAGCCCCCAGGCCAACCGTCCCGGTGCCGGAGGCCCCCAAGAAGGTTAGGATAACGCCCGTGGCTAGGAAGCTGGCCGAGCAATATGGCCTTGACATAACGAAGATAAGGGGAACGGGGCCAGGGGGCCGGATAACTAAGGCAGATGTGCTCAAGGCTCTGGAGGCCCTTAGGGCCAGGCTAACTTACCGTGAGGTGAGGCTGACGGGCATAAGGCGTCTGACGGCAGAGAAAATGGCCAAGGCGTGGGAGGCACCGCACGCCAGCCTCACGGTCCAAGTCGATATGACGAAGGCCGTCGAGCTTAAGGCCGAGGTGGAGGCCGAGGAAGGCTTCAAGCTCCCTTACGATGCCATATTCATAAAGGCCGTGGCCCTGGCATTAAAGAGACATCCAGAACTAAACGCCACCTTTGAGGAAGGCACCATAAGGGTCCATGAGGCCGTAAACGTATGCTTTGCCGTGGACACGTCACAGGGCCTCATAACGCCCGTGATAAGGGATGCCGATAAGAAGAGCTTAGCCCAGATAGGGAGGGAAGTTAGGGAGTTGGCCGAGAAGGCCCGCTTGGGCAAGCTGACCATGGAGGAGGTAAGGGGAGGGACCTTCACCATAACTAACCTTGGCGTGCTGGGCATAGATCAGTTCACGCCCATAGTGAACCACCCACAGGTGGCCATCCTGGCCTTCGGCACGGTAGCGGACAGGCCGGTCGTGGAAGAAGGCCGCCTCACGGTCAAGAAGACGGCCTGGCTAACGGTCTCATTTGACCACAGGGCCGTTGACGGAGGACCGGCGGCCCGTTTCCTCATGACCGTCAAAGAGCTGCTCGAGGACCCCGAGCCCTTGAGGGGGTCCTGATGTGCCTCCCTGGCGTCTGATAACGTCTTCTTGGCCTGACCCGGACTTCAACTTGGCCTTCGAGTGGGGCCTCCTGGAGGCCGTCAAGTCGGGGAAAGCCCCTACCACGGTCAGGCTCTGGGTCAACGCCCCCTGTGTCGTGATAGACCGCTCAGGACGCTCATCGGTCGAGGTGAGGCTTGAGGCCTGCCGGGAACTCGGCCTGCCGGTCCTGAGGAGGCCAACAGCTGGAGGGGCTGTCTACCACGACGAGGGCAATTTGAACTGGACCGTCGTCGCCCGCAGGGAGGACATATGGCCCGTGAGGTGGCCTTCCGAGCTCGAGTCCCTTGCCTCGGGAGCCCTCATAGACCTGCTGGCCAGCTTGGGCCTCAGAGGCCAGCTCAGGCCCCGAGAGGGCATCTTCGTGGGAGGCCTGAAGGTCTCTGGTATGGCTTTTTACGTGGGCCGCCAGGCCCTCATGGTGCACGGGACACTGCTCGTCTGCTCAGACCTCAGGGCCCTCAGGACGGTCCTCAGGTGTAAGTTCGAGGTGACGAACATATCTGATCTATTGGGCTATAAGCTCGATCCTTGGTCTCTCGCACCCGACTTAGCCATTAGGCTCGCAAGGGCATTTGGGGCAGGACTGGTTAAGGGCACTCCTAGCGATCATGAGCTAGATCTGGCCGAAGCCCTCAGGCCTAGGATGCGGCAAGCGGAAGGCAAATAAGGTCTCCTGCTGTCTGAGCCTAGGTGGTCATGGTGAAGAAGGCCCTATTGGTCATAGATATGCTGAACGACTTCGTAGAGCCCAACGGTGCCCTCAGGGTCGAGAGGGCTGAACGCATAGTGCCGAAGCTTAAGGCCCTCCTGGACTGGGCCCGTGGGAAGGGCATACCGGTCATATATGCTTGTGATACCCACAGGAAGGGCGTTGATGCCGAATTGGCCTTATGGGGCGATCACGCCATAGAGGGCACCTGGGGTGCCCAGGTCATAGAGGTCCTCAGGCCCAAGGAAGGCGATTTCGTGGTCAAGAAACGCCGTTATAGTGCCTTCTTCGGGACCGATCTGGACCTGCTGTTGAGGGAGCTGGGCGTGGACACCCTCATACTGACCGGCCTGGTGACGAACGTATGCGTCCAGCACACGGCAGCAGATGCCTTCTTCAGGGGCTACAAGCTCGTGGTTGTATCGGATTGCTGTGAGGCCCTGACGGAGGAAGGCCACAAGAGGGCCCTTGAGTACATGAAGGCCGTTTACGGGGCCGAGATAAGGACGGCTGAAGAACTCATGGCCGAGTAAGGCTTCGGTCCCGCCGGAGCGTGTCATGCTCAGAAGCCTTTTTAGGCATGCTAACGGGCCGCCTGCGATAGGTTATATGTGGGCTTGATACCTCAGCCTGGGGCGTGAGGAGATGGCCCGTAGGATGTTCTACGTGGCCACGGACGAGGAGATAAAGAGCGGGAAGGCAACCGACATATACTTCATAAGGACGAAACGCATCCTCGAGGCCAAGGGCTTCTCGGGCACCAGGGTAGTGGCAGAAGTAACGGCCAGCAAGCTGCCAGAACGCTGGCCCTGGGGCATCCTCTGCGGTGTTGAAGAAGTGGCCAGGCTCTTCGAGGGCCTCCCGGTCAACGTCTATTGCATGCCGGAGGGGTCCGTCTTCTACACCAGGGATTACAGGGGCCTCAAGGAGCCCGTCATGTTCATAGAAGGGCCCTACGGTGAGTTCTGCGTGTATGAGACGCCCATGCTGGGCCTCCTGTGCCAGGCCTCGGGCGTGGCTACTAAGGCCGCTCGGGTGAAGAAGGCCGCTGGCAATTGCCTGGTCGTCTCCTTCGGGACCAGGAGGATGCACCCGGCCCTGGCACCCATGATAGATAGGGCCGCCTTCATAGGGGGCCTAGATGCCGTATCGAACGTCGTGGGGGCTGAGGCCGTGGGCCAGAAGCCGGTCGGGACCATGCCCCACGCCCTAATAATAGTCATGGGGGACCAGGTGGCCGCCTGGAAGGCCTTCGACGAAGTCATGGAGCCCGACGTGCCGAGAGTGGCCCTCGTGGACACGTATTATGACGAGAAGATAGAGGCCATCATGGCTGCTGAGGCCCTGGGCGAACGCCTCTTCGCCGTCCGCCTGGACACGCCAGGGTCGAGACGTGGCGATTTCGCGGAAATAATAAGGGAGGTCAGATGGGAGTTGGACATAAGGGGCTACAAGCATGTGAAGATATTCCTCTCCGGCGGTCTAGATGAGTACGTCATACCGAAGCTGAAGAAGGCAGGTGCAGAAGCCTTCGGCGTCGGCACCTCCATAAGCAACGCACCCGTCGTGGACTTCGCCATGGACATAGTAGAGGTCGAGGGCCGTGGGCCGTGTGCTAAGAGGGGCAAGCTGGGAGGGAAGAAGCAGCTCTGGCGTTGCCCGGAGTGCCTCGTGGATTTGGTGATGCCCTTTGGGGCCAAGGGGCCCAAGTGCCCGAAGTGCGGGGGCGATATGGAGCCCATGCTCAAGCCCCTGGTGAAAGGGGGCCGTATAGTAGCTGAGCTGCCGGAGCCAGCTGAGATAAGGAAGTACGTGCTGGAGCAGCTGGAGAAGCTCGAATTGGAGTTCGAGGTCGAGTAGGAGGTCGGAAGCCTTGTTGTTCAAGAAGCACCTAATAGAGAAGATATTGTCCGGTCGCAAGACGAGGACCATAAGGCGGACGGGTAGGTACAAGGTCGGCAAGGTCTACCCGATCCACGAGAGGCCTGGAGGGGCCGTGAGGGGCTGGATACTGATAAAGGACAAGAAGCCGAAGAAGCTCGGGGAGCTGACGGCCGAGGACGTGCTCCCAGATGGCTTCGACAGCTTAGAGGGCTTCGTGCGTGAATGGAAGAGTATATACGGCTCTTTTGACCCCGAGGAAACCGTCTGGCTCTACGATTTCGAGCTCACGAGGCCTGAGAAGGCCCGTGGCCAGGGGACCTAATTTTGGCCAGCCTTTTCTCGGGGAGCCCCAAGGCCTTCTCGAACTCGTAGACCACCCTTGAGGCCACGACCCAGGCGTCTAAGCCCTCCGGGTCAATCCTGGCCGTCTCGTCGGCGAGGGAGAGCGTCTCGTCCGTGAAGGACCCGTGGGGGAAGCCCCCTACTATCACCATGGGCTTTTCAAGGCCCGACAGGGGCCTGATGACCTCCTCGACCGTCTTGGGTTCGCCCTCGGTCGTGAAAATCACGACCTTATCTGGCTCAAGGCGTCCGACCAAATGGCTTATGCTCTCCTTCTTCAGGACGAGCAGAGGAGGCCCCCCGGGCGGGACCTGCCCTTCCTCGTAGAGCTGTTCTATGAGGCCCACGAACCTGTTGTAATTCTTCGGCAGCCTGGTGCTCGGGTCGATTTCTATCACGTGGCCATCTAGCGTGTGGACGTAGGTCCTCAACAGGCCCTCCCGGTTGAGGGGGCTCCCCATCACGGCCAACAAGGTCGTGTGGACCAAGTCGGGCCTACCACGCTTGTCGGCGTCCGGGAGGTTCCTCATGGCCGGGTGGTGCAAGGACCTGTCGAGCAAGATGGCACCGGGCCTCTTCCGCCTCGCACGGGCCGTCCTGACGATGGAAGGGTGCTTCCAGAGCTCCTTCGGGACCCTCTCGAGGGCCGACTCGGCCAAGACGAACAGGAGCGGCAAGCCAGGCACCGCCCATATAGGGCCTGCTGGGCCTAATTACCCTGGGCGTGCGGATGGACAGGTCCGAGAAGGCCATAGCACTCAGGCGTATAAGGCGGCTGTTCGAGCTGGCCCTCAAGGTCGTGAAGGAGGAGCCCGACCTGGCGGACCGCTATGCCGAGCTGGCCAGGCGGATAGCCATGAGGGCCAGGGTGAAGATACCGCCGGAGTACAAGCGGCTGATATGCAAGCGTTGCAAGCGTTTCATAGTGCCCGGGGCATATACAGGATACCGATAAAGGGCAGAAGGAGCAGGGCACGCTCTAAGGCGTCATCTTGAGCAACACAGTATTTTTGTATTAGCTCGGGAACAGGGGCAGCTGGTGGTCAAGTGGGCCACATATACGTGGAAGCGGTTCTCAGGGGGGCCAGAAGGGAACGCCGCGTCCGCATGCTCGTCGACACCGGTGCGACATACACCATCATACCGCCCGAGCTGGCAGATGACATAGGGCTCGTGAGATTGCCCTTCAGGACGGAAGTGGTGTTGGCCGATGGCCGTAGGGCCGAGGTCGAGGCTGGCATAGCCGAGCTAAGTGCCGAGGGGAGGAGGGCACCTGTTACTGTGCTAGTCATGCCCATCGAGGAGCCCCTGCTGGGCTCGGAGAGCTTGGAGGCCCTCGGGCTCAAGCCCAACCCGGAAACGGGCCGTCTTGAGCCCACCAGGGGCTACGCCGTGAGGGCATGATCCCACCAGGGGCTACGCCGTGAGGGCATGATAAGGTTATAAGGCTCCCCTGGGCCCGTGTGAGCGATAGGTCATGGTGTCTAGGCGTTTCAGGAGGCGTCTGGCGAGTGCCATGACGCAGGAGAAGCCGACCGTCTGGGTCGGGAAGTCCGGCGTATCAGAAGGGCTCATAGAAGAGGTCTCTAAACAGCTGGACGCCCGCAGGGCCGTAAAGGTGAAGGTCCAGAGGTCCCTCCTGGCCCGGTACACGGTCCGCGAGGTAGCCACGATAGTGGCCGAGAAGACGGGTGCCGAGCTCATAGAGGTGAGGGGCCGGACCTTCGTGCTCTACAGGCGTAAGAGGTCGGCGAGGGGCCTGAGGAAGGCCTGAGGAGTTCGGGCTGGGCCCTGATAGGTCCCGGGTTGGCGGGCCTCTTCCAGCCGTTAGTGTTAAACGCCCCACCCCACGGGCCTGTGTGGGGTGGGGTCATGATAATCACGGAGCCGAAGCCCGAGGAGGAAATCAAGGGCTACCTGGAGGGCTTCAACAAGATATTCATAATCGGCTGTGGTTCCTGTGCCACGAAGTGTGAGACGGGCGGCGAGGAACAAGTGAAGGCCATGGCCGAGACGCTGAGGAGCTGGGGCAAGGAAGTAACCGGCTGGGCAGTGCCCGAGGAATGCTGCGATTACCGCTTCCTCCGCAGGGACGTCATAAGGCCCCACAAGGAGACCCTGGAGGCTGCTGATGCCGTCCTCGTCATGGCCTGTGGATCTGGCGTCCAGGCCGTGGCGGAAGTGACGGGCAAGCTGGTCGTGCCAGCCCTGAACACGGTCTTCATAGGCGTGACGGAACGCCTGAGGAACTTCCACGAGAGGTGCCGTGCCTGCGGCGATTGCCTGCTCTTCTACACGGGCGGCATATGCCCCGTGGCCCGCTGTGCAAAGGGCCTCTTAAACGGCCCCTGCGGCGGCCAGGCGAACGGGAAGTGCGAGGCCACCCAGTGGCAGACGGATTGTGCCTGGGTCCTCATATACGAGCGGCTCAAGGAGCAGGGCCGCCTGGACCTCTTCCTCAAGCCGAGGCTCCCGAAGGATTGGTCAGCCTGGTCTAAGCCTAGGGAGAGGGTGTGGAGGTGATAGGTGATGGCCGAGAAGCCAGTTTACAGCTTGTTCATGAAGAACCTGAGGGCCGGCAAGTTCGTCTACACGGGCGAGGCCGAGCCACACAAGACGACCGACATATCGGACCTCATAGAGTCCTTCAAGGCCCTGAAGGGCTACGTCATAGCCATAAACGTGACGGACAACCCGACTGCTTATGCCTACATATCGTCCTTAGTGGCCAGTTACCTGATACAGCGTGAGACGGGCATAGAAGCCATTTACCAGGTGACGTGCCGCGACCGCAATCGCCTTGCCATAACATCGGACCTGTTAGGTGCCTACGCCTTGGGCATAAGGAATGTGCTGGCCCTGACGGGAGACCACCCGTGTGTAGGCGATAACCCACAGGCCAAGCCCGTCTTCGACCTCGACTCGACCACGCTCCTCTACCTCATAAGGCGTATGGTCGACGAGGGCGTGGACCTGGCCGGGAACAAGATAGAGCACCCGCCCAAGTTCCACGTGGGCATAGCTGCCAACCCGAACGCCGACCCGATAGAGCCAGAGCTGCTGAAGATAGAACGCAAGGTCAGCCTGGGGGCCGAGTTCATACAGACGCAGTGCATATACGACATAGAGGTCGCCAAGGCCTTCTTGAAGGAGGCAGAACGCTGGAAGATCCCGGTCCTGATAGGCATAACGCCCTTCAAGTCCGTGGGCATGATGAAGTACATGATACAGTACGTCCCCGGCATAAAGGTGCCGAAGGAGATACAGGAACGCATCATAGAGGCCAAGAAGCGTGGCGGTAAGGAGGCCGTCTACGAGGAGAA
This sequence comes from Candidatus Bathyarchaeota archaeon ex4484_135, assembly GCA_002255025.1. Classification (GTDB taxonomy): domain Archaea; phylum Thermoproteota; class Bathyarchaeia; order EX4484-135; family EX4484-135; genus EX4484-135. The sequence goes on from NJEJ01000018.1 coordinate 12,452, forward strand.
CATCGAGATATTCACGGAGATGATAAAGGAGCTCAAGCGGACCACGAGGCTGGCTGGCTGCCACATGATGGCTGTGGGCTTCGAGTGGATCGTCCCGAAGATAATCGAGCGTGTGGAGGGCGGCAGGCCGAGCTACATAGAGGCCTTGTAAGGCCCTAGGGTGTTCTTTCTCCATGCTCTCCCGTTCTTTAATCCTCCCTTCCCTGTCTCCAAGCTTAGCCTATCGGGACGCTCTTGCTTGGGCATTCTGTAGTGAGCGGTGCCTGGGTTATAGTGCCCGGCCCGCCCGCTGGGCTGAAGGTTAAATAGGGAGTCCTGCTGTCCCACCTGGGAGGATGGTGCCTTGCCAACGCCCTACGACGTGCCTCCCGACAAGCTGATAGAGAGGTTGGCCCGGTACCTGAAGCGTGAGGTAGAAGCCGTCAGGCCTCCCGAGTGGGCCATATTCGTTAAGACGGGCTCCCACGTCCAGAGGCCTCCTCAGGACCCTGATTGGTGGTATGTGCGTTGTGCCAGCCTGCTCAGGAAGCTCTACATCCACGGCCCCATAGGCGTCGAGCGACTCAGGTCCATGTACGGCGGCCGCAAGGACCGGGGGCACAAGCCAGAGCACCACAGGAAGGCAGGCGGCTCCATCATAAGGAAGGCCCTCCAGCAGCTCGAGGCCGCCGGCCTGGTCCAGAAGGTAACAGACGCCAATGGGCACGTCATAGGGAGGACCCTCACGCCCAAGGGCCGCAGCCTGCTGGACCGCATAGCCACAGAGGTTAAGAGGGAGCTGGAGAAGATTATGCCCGAGCTTAAGAAATACGGGTGAGGGGGTGGAGGGGTTGTCCGAGGAGTATTATGATGCTGAGCTGGAGGAGCTAAGGCGGAGGAAGCTCTTGGAGCTCCAGAAGAGGCTCCTAGAGGAGCAGAGGCGTATTCAGGCCGAGCAGCAAATACAGGCCGCCAGGAAGGTGGTGCTACGCAGGATTCTGACGCCAGAGGCCCGCTCGAGGCTCACGAACCTCAAGCTCGTCAGGCCCGAGCTGGCCACCCAGGTTGAGAACTACCTCATATCGCTCGCACAGGCTGGCAGGATAAACACGCCCGTGACGGACGAGCAGCTTAAGCGTCTGCTGGCCATGATAGCCTCGAGGAAGAGGGAGATAAGAATAAGGAGGTTATAGGAGGTGCCTTCCTTGGCTAGGAACAAGCCCCTCGCCAAAAAGCTCCGGCTCGCGAGGGCGGCCCGGAGGGCTAGGCCCGTCCCGCTCTGGGTGATAGCGAAGACCATGGGCCGCGTCAGGCGTAGCCACAGGTGGAGGCACTGGAGGAGGCACAGGGGGATTAAGCCATGAGCAGGCCAACTGGGCCCGGGCCTGAGGAAGAAGAGCCAATAGAAGAAAGGGTCTATGTCGTGCCGCTCGGCAAGACCAGGGTGACCTCCCGCAAGAAGAGGGCCCCGAGGGCCATAAGGCTCATAAGGGAGTTCGCCAAGAGGCACATGAAGGCCGAGGAGGTCAAGATATCACCCGAGCTGAACGAGTACATCTGGTCCAGGGGCATAGAGAAGACGCCTAGGAAAGTCAAGGTCCGCATGATGAAATACGAGGACGGGACCGTAAAGGTCTTCTTGGCCGAAGAAGCCTAATCCTCGGTCAAAAAGGCCTGCCGCAGCCAGCACGGCCTCCAAGGAGCGATAGAACCCAGGAGTATGATTATGAGTAACACCCAGAGCTTGGAAATTTATATAACCGGTTTGACATCTTACCCTTAGCCCTCTGGCTAAACAGGGGATGTCTCAGCTTCGACTCCTGACCATTTCGGCTGGCAGGTCAGGTCCTACGGCTTCCCTCAGAACCCCGTCAGGGGAATTGATGGCCTGCTCGTAAGCCTCGCCACGTGGATCGGATACAGCAAAGAAGACTTATAAGCCAGATCGCCCGTCCAGGCGGGGGCAGCAGGATGGCCGTCTACCTCTTCCGAATCTTCGGCTCAACCTGCGTGGGCGTTTACGCCCTGGCGACGGATAAGGTCCTGATATTGCCCAGACAAGTCCCCGACCACCGCTCCCAGGTCCTGTCAGACTGGCTGGGCGTGCCCGTGATAAAGACCAGCATAGGCGGCTCCGTCCTCATAGGCCCCCTGGCCTGCGGGAACTCCAAGGGCATCCTGCTGCCCCACACACTCACGGACGAGGAATTTAGGGCCCTGAGGCCCCTTGAGGAAGAGGGGGTCAGGCTGGGCATAATGGACATAACGCCCGTCACTGCCTTCGGCAACCTAGTCCTGGCGAACGACAGGGGGGCCGTGGTCCACCCGAGGTTCGGACGCAGGACCATGAAGGCTATGGAGGACGTGTTAGATGTTGAGGTCGTGAGGGGCACGATAGCTGGCCTTCCCTACGTGGGCTCCCTCGCCAGGGCCACGAACAAGGGCGTGCTGGCCCACCCGGATATAAGGCCCGACGAGAAGGAGCTCGTAGAAGACGTGCTGAAGGCCCCTGTTGAGACGGGCACGGTGAACTCAGGTGTCCGCATGGTATCCATAGGCCTGATAGCGAACGACAGAGCAGCCATTGCCGGCTTCGCCACGACGGGCCGCGAGATGGCGGTCATAGGCAAGGGATTAGGAGTGGCCTAAACGCCTCCTCAGGACCAAGAGGGCCAGGGCAGCCGCCGGGAGCCCTATTATGATTAAGTCCGGCATGGCCGGGCTCTTGGGCCACGGGTCCCTTGCGTCGGGCCATAAATCGCCGTCCGTATCCGGCCTCAAGGGGTCCGTGCCGGTCAGGAGCTCCTCATAGTTCTCTAGACCATCTCCATCGTCATCTAAGGCATCCCTGAGGTGCATGATGACCTCGTGCTCGCCTGGGCCGTAGGTAATCCCGAGCACGTAAGAGGCCTTCTCGTCCATGTAGGCACATGCGAATTCTGTTACTTGCCCATCTAACAGGATGATCACGTCGTCAACGCCCGCCTGGAGGTGCTCAAGCAGGCCCTCAGGTACTATCACGACCAAGAGGCCCTTCCTGCCCTTGGGAGGCGATAAACGGGCCTTCAGGACGCAGTCGTGGGATGTCGATAGGCCGCTTATGGCCGACGTGGCTAAGAACCCTATGGCGAAGCCGCTCAGCTCGGCCTGAGCCGGGGACAGGCCCTCTATGAATCCCTTGATTTCCCCGATCATCTCTAAGAGGTCCTCCAGGTCGGCCTTGATGTAGCCTACCTCGGTCCTGAGGACGACGCAATCGCCCTTCACGTCCCACACGGTCACGTTTATCTCGTCGAGCAGGAGCTTCACCAAGCCGACCTCGGTCTTCAATAGGGCCAGGTCGCCTTGAATGGCCATGAGGCAGGCGTTCCAGCCCGTCAGCGTCGGGCTTATGATGAAGGTCCTCACGGAGGCCCCAAGGAACTCTCGGCCGCCGTCCGTGTAATTCGTAAGGACGAAGAGGGCGTAGGTTCCCGGCGAGGCGTTTAAGGGGACCTCATACCTGAGGAAGAAGAGGCCGCCTGCAACCCGGGTGGCCGAGGCCGCCAGATTCGCTAGGACCGAGCCCTCGTAGAACAGCAGGGCCTCCCTTATGCTGGCGTTCACGGGCACGCCATTAAGGACCGTCAGGACGTAGAAATCAACGAGCTCACCCGGGAAGTGCACGTCGCCGGATGCTATGTCGACCTGGAGCGGGCTGGCGTTGAAGGCCCTGAGGAGCTCCTCGTAGGCTTCCCTCGTCTCCAGGTAGGCCTCCAAGAGCTGGGAGTAGGTCATATCGGGTAGCTCGTCCTCCGGGGCGTAGACGTAGAGGGTCCAAGTGCTCGGGTCGAACTCGTTGTCGTAATCCACGATGCCCGCGTAGCCGTTCACGACGAGCCACTTGTTCACGTTCAGCAGGTGCGTCGAGTTATGCCGGACGTAGACCACGCAGATGAGCCTGTGGTAGCGGTCGTCCACGCCCACGTCATCCACGTCCAAGAAGACGATCTCGTCCATGAGGAGGGCCGTTAGGGCATCTTTGGCTTCCTCGTAGCCTGGCTCCCCGTATTCGGGCGTATCCACGTCCGCCAGCCTTACCCTGCCGACCGGGAAGGCGTCGAAGGTATCCCCATCGACCACGTAGTAGACGTACCCGACGTCATCGACCTCAAGGCCAGCCTGTGAAGGTGATTGGGCCAAGCAAGCCTGCCGGGCAGTCGGGAGGTAGAACGCCAAGATGGCTAAGACCAATAGGGCAGATAATACACGCGTACTCACGTGCTCACCCGGGCCGACAGGGCCCTGAAGATCTGTTATGGCTTGCGGAACTCCAGCACGTAATAAGGCCACATGGGGAAGAACCTGAAGGGCAGTAGGCCCCAGCTCACCTTGACCTCTTCTGCCTCGTCCGGGACCTCGCCCACGGGCGGCCAGCTGGCGTACAGCACGTTGGTCCTTATGAGGAAGCGGCCCACCAGCGATTTACGCATCTTGGGCTCGAGACCCTCGTCCACCACCACTATCTTAGCACCTGGCTTGGCGACCCTCATCATCTCGGATAAGGCCCTGGCCTTCTCCTCAAAAGTGTTTATGCCCCCGACGTGGATAACAGCGTCAAAAACGCCGTCTTTGTAGGGCAGGAAGGCTGCGTTCGCCCTCTGGAGCTCTACGTTCGACCAGCCCTTGGCCCTGGCCGTCCGGACGGCGTAGTAGAGCATGCCCCTCGATATGTCCATCCCGACCACGAGGCCGTCAGGGCCCACGAGACGCTTGAGGAAGGGCAGGTTCCTCCCCGTTCCGGTCCCGACGTCTAGGACCCGGTCGCCCGGCCTCAGGCCCAGCTTGGCAGCCCACTCCGACCGAATGGCTGGCTCCCTCCATAGGGAAAGCACGGGCAAGACGACGTGCATGAGCATGTAGTATCCCTTGGCCATGCGGTCATACTCCTCCATCCACCTCACGTCTTCCCCGTAGGCCAGGGCCGGTGGGAGCAGGTCGGGCACGCCCCCTACTATCGGGTAGACCTGGCCGCAGCGTCGGCAGGCTAAGAGGCCGCTCAAGATTTCGGGCCCCCTGGATCGCATGACCCTTAGGTCCAGTTGGCCGTGGCATACCGGGCAGCACAAGAGGTCGAGCATTTCTTCCCTCATGCCAATCGATGGTTGTAAAAGGCATTTATAACCCTGGCCGCTCCCGTGCCACCCGAAGGCGGGAGATGACCTTGGCGGAGGTAAGGGTGAGGAACTTCAGGGTCGAGGGGCTGATAAGGAAGCCAAACTGGAAGACGAAGTTCAAGAAGGAGGTGAGGGCCATTAAGCCAGAGGACGCCGTCGAGAAAGTCCTGATGGAGATGGGGAGCAAGCACAGGGTAAAGAGGTGCCACATAAAGATACTCAAGGTCGTCGAGATAGCACCGGAGGAGTTGGAGGACCCCGTCCTCAGGAAGGTAGCCCTCGGGGAGGTCTGACCTTGTCCAAGCCATCACAACGCAGAACGGGGCGTGGGAGGGCAGAGGAAGAACTGACCCGCCTGGTATCCGAGGCCAGGCTCCTTGAGGGCCTCTCGGATTCCCTCAGGGACATGGTAATGAGGGCCCAGGCTTACCTGGCCGAGCTTAGGACGGCTGGCTCGACGCTCGAGAACTTAGCTGGCCAAGAGGGCGTGGAGGTGCTAGTGCCCATAGGTGCTGGCTCCCTCGTGAAGGCCTCCATAAAGGATGCAGACAAGGTCATAGTGAGCCTCGGGGCCGATGTGGCCGTCGAAGTGGACGTTGAGAAAGCCAAGGAGATCATTGGTAACAGGCTGGCAGAAGCCCAGAAGGCCCTTCAGGATTATGTAGCACGCCTCAGGGAGGTAGAAAGGGCCCTGTCGGCCTATAGGGAAAGGATAAGGAGCCTCCTGGAGGAAAGGGGGCTTGCTGGAGGGCCTGAGGAGAGGTCTAAGTAAGTTCGTGGAAAAAATAACGAAGGTCGAGCTGGATCCGAAGAAGCTGCAGCCCATAGTAGAGGAACTCAAGATAACGCTCCTGGAGAACGACGTGGCCTTCCAGGTGGCCGAGGGAATCGGCCAGGAGCTGGTAGAGGAGCTGACGGGCGTTAAGGTGGGCCGTACGAGCGACAAGAAGGCCTTCGTCAGAGAGGCCCTCAGGAAAGCCGTCCTCAGGACCCTATCCAAGGGAGGACAAGCGGATTTAGAAGAGCTGGTCAGGGCCAAGAGGGCCCAGGGGGAGCCGTTCGTCATATTGTTCGTGGGCTTCAACGGCTCGGGCAAGACGACCACAATAGCAAAAATGGCCAAGATGCTCCGGGACAGGGGCTTCAAGGTCGTCATGGCTTGCAGCGATACCTTCAGGGCAGGTGCCATAGAACAGCTCGAGGAACACGGCCGGAGGCTGGGCATAAGGACCCTAAAGCACCGCTACGGGGCCGACCCAGCTGCCGTGGCCTACGATGCGGTCGCCCACGCCCGTGCCAGGGGCATAGACGTGGTCCTCATAGATACCGCTGGCCGTGCCCAGACGAACAAGAACCTGATGGACGAGCTGGCGAAGATAAAGCGGGTCATAGAGCCCGACCTGACCGTCTTGGTCGTGGACGCCCTCACGGGCAACGACGCACTCGTCCAGGCCGAGATGTTCAACGACGCGGTGGGTGTGGACGCGGTGGTCCTGACGAAGGTAGATGCGGACATCAGGGGAGGAACAGCCCTCAGCATAACACATGCCATAGGGAAGCCCATACTCTTCATAGGGACCGGGCAGAGCTACGACGACCTGAGGCCCTTTGACCCCGAGGAGTTCGCAGATATGATATTGGGCCCATAGGGCCCGGGCAAAATAAGGCCCTTCGGCAGCGTTTTAGAGCTTACGGCCTGCTCTCGAAATACGAGCGGAGCTCAGCCTTATGGCTCCTGGGGACCGCTCTGGCCCGGGTGGTAGATTGGGCCGTGATGTGGAAGAGGCCGTGAGAATTGCCGACTTGGCCGAGAGGCTAAGGGCCTACAGGACGGCACTGGCCTACTCCTACTGCTTCATCATATGGGCTTCCGTCATGGCGGGCCTCCCGCTCGCCTGCACGGCCATCATGTTCAGCCCCTTGTTCACGGCCATAGGGCCTTACTACCTGGGCGTATTCCTCTCCACCGTCGGGATGAGCATAGCGATTTCCATGGGCCTGATGTTCTACCTCATGGCGAGGCTTGGTGCCCTAAATGCGTCCGGCTATAAGAAGGCACCTCTGGCATGGTCCCTGGCTTTCTCAGTCCCCTTCGCTCTGGCATACGGTATCCTCTCGGCCCTTGAGGCCTGGTCCTTCATGCCGGTGGCCTGGGTGCCCGCCGGCGGCGTGGCCTTCCTGACCATCGGCCTCACCGTCGAAAACGCCCTGGTGAAGGAGAAGCTCTTGCACACCAGGCCATTCCTCCTGACCGGCCTGCTGGCCCTGGCCGCCTCGGTGCCGGTCCTCTACCTAGCCTCGAGGCCCGAGGCCTGCGAATACCTGGTGGCCTCCAAGACAGCCTGGACCTGGATGGCCGGCCCGCTGTCGGCCATGCTGTTGGCCAGTGCGTCCTACCTCATCATATCGTTCGTGGTCGCCCTGTACACGTTCCTCACGGCCGAGAGGGCGGTCCTGAGGCCATGAGGCTCGACGAGCTCCTGAGGCAGCTCGACTCGGTCCTCATGAACCCGAACAGGCTCTTGATAGTGGCCCTGCTCTACCTGTTGGGCCCGAAGAAGGAATCAGAGGTCGTGAAGGCCTTAGGCATGTCGTGGGGCAAGTTCAGCACCCACGCGGCCATGCTGGAGCGTGAGGGCTACTTGGTCCGGAAGAAGGTCTTCACGAGGAAGGGCTACAGGACCTTCATCAAGCTGACGCCTGAGGGCCGGGAGGCCTACAGGCGCCTCGTCAGGGCGCTGAGGGAATTCCTGAGCCAAGTAGAAGACAGCGGTGATAGGCCTCATAAACGTCGGGGCCAAGGTTTATGACCTTCGCTTTTGCCTCTCACCTTGGGGGCTGGCTTGAAAACGGTAGTCACGGTCGGTGAGCGTTACCAGGTGATTATCCCAGAGGACATCAGGGAAAAGCTTGGCATCAAACCTGGGGACGAACTTGTAGTGTCCGAGAGGAACGGCCTCATAATCATGAGGAAAGCGACGAGAAAAGACCTGCTGAAGCTGGCTGGCTGCTGGCAAGGTTACCCAGCGGATGTGGGGGCCTTCCTAAGTGAGCTTAGGAAGGTGTGGTCTACGTGGAAGGCCTGAGGGGCCTATGTTTAGATACGGACATCCTCGTGGATTATCTGAGAGGCCCATCAGAGGTCGTGATGAGCTTATTCAGGCTGGCCCTTGATAAGGACGTTATGCTTTCCACCACGGTCATCAACGCTTTTGAAGTATGGTTGGGCGTATTCCTCGCACCTGAGCCAGACCGCATTTCAAAACCGACCGAAGAATTCCTGAACAGCCTGGTAATTCTGGACCTTGATTACGAGGCGGCAAAGGAAGCTGGGCGATTAATGGCGACGCTCAGGAGGAAGGGCACCGTAATTGACGTGAGAGACCTACTCGCCGGTTGTATCGCTAAAAGGTATGGCTTGCCCATGGTCACGAGAAACCTCCGCCATTACTTAAGGATAGATGGCTTGAGAGTTCTACCACCAGAGGTTGCTCTTGAGAGCCTGGAAAAACTCTGATGCGGATTCCACCGGAGCGGGTTAACCGATGATATTTTTGACATAACGGCTCAAGGCTTAAATAGGTCCCTAACGGCCCCTACTGACGGCGATGAACTACCAATCGCCCTGCCAAAGTTGAGGCCTCGTGTCCTGTGGCCCGCCTGCCTAACTCGGTCCTTTGGAGGTGATATGGCATGTGGAGCATACTCTACCTGCTGAGGAATGATCCGGACAAGCTCCGGTGGAGCCAGGAGAGGCGTGGCCTAGACCCAAGCGTGGTAGATGAGGCCCTGAAGTACGATCAGCTGTGGCGTAAGGCCCTCAAGGAGCTAAACGACCTCAGGCACCAGCACAACGTCATATCACGCCAGATAGCACGCCTCAGCGGGCCCGAGCGTGAGGCCAAGATAAGGGAGGCCCGCCAGCTCCTGAAGCGTATAGAAGAGCAGGAGAGGCTAGTCCGGGAGTACGAGGCTAAGAGGAACGAGCTCCTGCTTTCCATACCGAAC
>NJEJ01000019.1 GCA_002255025.1 Candidatus Bathyarchaeota archaeon ex4484_135
CGTGAAGGCCCAGGTATTCTTCACGGATATGAGGGCTAGGAAGGCCGAGGAAGCGTCTGTCAAGAAGCTGAGGAAGCTGCTCAATGCCTCGGGGGTGCTTGATGTGGTCGAGCAAGGCGATTTAGTGGCCATAAAGGTCCACCTGGGAACGCCGGGGAACCAACGTCACATAAGGCCTCACCACATCAGGGTGGTCGTCGAGGCCGTCAGGGAGCGTGGAGGACACCCGTTCGTGACGGACACCACTGGCATAAGCCTCCTCAGCCCGAGGGGCGATGCGGTAAGGGTCCTCAGGGCAGCTGCCCTGAACGGCTTCACGCCCGAGACGGTCGGTGCCCCGATAATAGTGGCGGATGGGCTGAAGGGCTTCTCGGGCGTGAAGGTCCGGGTGGACGGCTTCAGGCTGAAGGAGGTCGAGGTGGCACAGGCCATAGCGGAGGCAGACACCATGATATCCCTGGCCCACGCCAAGGGACACCCGAGGACGGGCTTCGGAGGGGCCCTGAAGAACATAGGGGTCGGCTGCCTCACCAAGAAGGGGCGAGCCCCCCTCCACCTGGCCAAGAAGCCCCAGATAAAACCGGAGTTCTGCGATGGCTGTGGCAAGTGTGCTGAGTTCTGCCCGGCCGGGGCCATAGTGAAGGAGGGCGATGTCTACAGGATAGACCAGGAGAAGTGCCTTTGGGCCTGCGGCTGCTGGGAGCTCTGCCCTAAGAAGGCCATAACGGGCTGGGCCGAGATGCATCACCCGAGCAACGAGGAGCTGTGCATAAGGGTGGCAGATGCCTTCAAGGCCGTAGTTGACTTGCTGGGCCGGGACAAGGTGGCCTACGTCAACTTAGCCTACGACATAACGCCCCACTGCGATTGCTTCCCCTGGGGAGACGTGCCCATGGTGCCCGACATAGGCATGCTGGCCTCAAAGGACCCAGTGGCCATAGACAAGGCCTGCATAGACCTGATAAACCAGGCCGTGGGCCTGCCCGGCTCGGCCCTAGAGGACGTGGGGGCCCTCGAGCCCGGGGCGGACAAGCTGTCGGCCCTGGCCGATTGGGAGCCCTTCAAGCCGTTCAAGAAGCACGGGGGACCCATGTGGAAGGCCTACCTGGAGTGGGCCGCCAAGGCTGGCCTCGGCTCCCTAGAATACGAGCTGGTGAAGGTTTAAAATGGCGATGGGGCGGTAAGGACGGGAGGACGCATGGGCCAAAAGACCATAACCATAACTCTACCCGAAGAGCTGGCTGCTCTGTTGGAGGAAGATGAGCTGCTTAAGTCCATGGCCGAGAGCCTATTGGCGGATGAACTGAGGAAGCTCCTCCTGAAGGTGCTCGTGTTGGACAAGCTGGCTGAGGGCTCTGAACTCACTGAAGACGACGTGGCAGAACTTGATAAGAAGGTCAAGAGGGGGTTAAGGCTGAGGATTGAAGCTCAGATTAATGGTGGACACGAATAAACTCATATCTTCTCTTATGAGGGATGACCCATCAGGAGGATAATCCTACATCCAGCGGTAGAACTGTATGCTCCATCTTATGTTCTCGAGGAAATAGAGGAGCACAAGGAAGAAATCCTGAGGAAAGTCCCGGGGAGGCTGTATCGTCTGATGATGAGCGAGCTTAAGAGGAAGCTGATAATCGTGGGGACCGAGGAGTTCATGAGGTTCCAGGAGGAAGCCAAGCATATCGCTAAGGAGTTCGATATCGATGATTGGCCGTTCATCGCTTTAGCCCTTAAGCTTGGGATACCCATATGGACAAATGATAAAGATCTCATTAAGCAGGGCGTTAAATCTTGCAAGTATTTGCCCGTTGACACCATCGTCTTATTAAAATCGCTAAAGGGCGAGATAAACTTAGCCAATTGGTCTCTCGTGAAAGAGGATATCAAGTCTAGATTTGGCTGCTGAGGTAGCTCAGTGCTGGCTAAACCGCTCATCTCGCTCGCCGATAGCCGGTCTCATCACGGCCTTAAGGACCGTGGAAGGATCCTACTTAAGCAAACGAGTTTCCCTCAGAACTCCTTCTAGCCTGAGGAGCCAGATCTTTATTTCTAAGCCTGGCGTAAAGCCGCCTATGCTGCCGTCGGCCCTTATCACTCGGTGGCAGGGCACCAAGAGCGGTATCGGGTTCGCCTTCACGGCCTGCCCAACGGCCCTGAAGGCCCTTGGCCTCCCGACCTGGCGTGCGAGCCAGGAGTAGGAGCGTGTCTGGCCGTAGGGTATGGTCCTTATGGCCTCCCAGACAGCCCTCTGGAAGGGCGTCCCCCAGGCGAACCACAACGGGGCCGTGAACTCGATCGGCTGGCCTGAGAAGTAAGCGTCTAGCTGCTCCCTTAAATCGAACGGCAGTTCCCGGGCTTCCTTAACAGTCCTCACGCCCTTGCTGGCCAGGAGGGTCTTGAGAGCTCTCGTTCCCTTAAGGGAAGAAGCCATTATGCCTTCTTCCGTGAAGGCGAAGGCCAGTTCTCCTATCGGGGACTTATAGGAGGCCAGCCTGACCTTCATCCGGTTTCCTCCGGTTCCTCCAACCCCAGGGCCTTCAGCACATCTGGCCCGGGAGGGCCTACCCGGCCTTCTTCTATGTCCCTTATGACCGATTCAACCTCTTTCATGACCACATCCGCCAGCTCGGCCGATATGGTACCTTCTTCAACGGCCTTCCTGAGCTCTTCCTCGTCCAAGACCTTGTAAGAGCCATCGGGCATGAGGCAGACATCGACCTCTAGGTCCACGTACCTGATGTAGCTCGGGCACACCTCAACGGGCGTGTTTAGGTTCACGTAAGTGCCCTTGTAGGTCCCGTCGGCCCCAAGGTAACTCGTCACGAGCCTCATGGAGCCCAAGCCCGTCAGGCTGACCGCCAGGTCCCCCGGCTCCCTCCTGGTCCCGAGGCCGTCGTAGAAGCCCCTGCCCCTTATCATTCGGACTAGGACGAGCTCGGATAGGTCATCACCGGCCCTCAGGACCTCTGCTTGGCCGAGCCTGAGGACATCTCCGTTCAGCTTGGCGTGGAGGATGGCCAGTCTAGAGCCCTTGTGGGGCATCTCACGCCTGAGGACCTCTTGGAAGAGCTTCTTGACCTGTTCCTCGGCCATGCCCTGGAAGAGGAGCTTCTCGGCCATTTCGACCGCGTTGGCCAGCTCGCCGCCACAGGCCTTCAGGGCGTGGTGGCCTTCCAAGGTCGGGCAAACGGTCCTCCTGAGCTCGTCCAGCTTCTTCTTGGACCATAACGGGAAAACCACATCGACCATGCTCTTCCCGTGCTCAAGAAGGCAGGGAGCCTCTGACTTCTCAAACTTGGCCTTCACACGCTCCCATCTGGCCAGGAGGACTTCGAAATCGGCTTTTATCTCCTCCTCGCCCGCGGTCTGAGCTGCCGACCTCAGCCTTATTCCCACGCCCTCGGGTGCCAGCCGCCTGCCCACCTCTTCGAGCCTGATTCTGGCCTCCTCGTCTGATACCCTCTTGCTGACCTCCACACCTGGCTCGAAGGGCCTTAAGACCGTGAGCTTTCCCCTCAGCCTGGGAAACCTGCTGACCACGGGTCTCCTCCCGCTGAAGCGTACGACCTGGACGAGTACTTCTTCCGTATCAGGTCCTACTTCTTCTCCTTCTGCCAGCTGGGCCAGGCAACAGCCTATGTCTATTAGGCCCGAGGAGTAGCTGACCACCCGGCCCTTATATATGGCCCAGAGCTCGAAATGCTCCTTCCTGATGATGGCATCCAACAGCTCGGCCCTAAGAGCTTCTAAAACAGTCTTGAGGTGTTCCTCCGGCCCCACAGCCAAGATGCCCTGTTTGTCCTCTCGGTCCGATATAATCACGTCTGGCTCTTCTTCCACCGGGGCCATCTGAAAACGCTCTGCTATGACTAAGGAGGGCTGGACTATCGTGAAGCCCTTATCAAGGAACAGCCTGGTCAAGGCCGTGCTATATATGCCTCTCACGCGGACCTTGGTCAAGACCCTCCCCCGGCCTTCTTGGCCTAACGCGTGTGCTTAGCTAAATACCTAGTTCGCTACTACGCCTCATGCCAACCGATGCGTAATTCGCTACCTCTGCCACATCCTCGGGCATGAGTTCTCTCACACGCCTGCCCGCGTGAGGTGCCGCAGAGGCCAGCTCCCGGGCCTCCTGCTCATCCATGCCTAAGCTGGAGAGAGCAAGCCTCAGTGCTCTCCGTACGGTCTTGTTCTTGTGTGAGAAAAGGCCCCTGACCAAGGCCAGGAAGAGGGCTTCGTCCTTCACCTTGAACGGCGGGGGCCTCTTGGACAGCTTTATGGCCACAGAGTTCACATCTGGTTCTGGCCAGAATTTGTTTCGTGGGACAGGCTCCAGTACTTCTACATCGGCCCTGTAATAGACCGTCACGGTCAGCCGGCCGTAGTCGTCTGTACCAGGCTCCGCCACCAACCTGCGGGCTAATTCCTCCTGGACTATCAAGACGGCGAGCTCGAGATCAGGCTTATCCAAGAGCCAGAAGATGAGCTTTGATATTATGTTGTAGGGAGGAGCTGAAACGGACTTGTTGAAGGATGGCAGGGGTACCTTAAGGACGTCGCCCTCTATGACCTCGACATTTCGGTAGGAGGCCAACCTGTCCCTGAGGAGTCTCACAAGCCCCCTATCTATTTCGACCGCCAGGACACGGCACTTCCTAGACGCCAGTACCTCGGTCAGGAAGCCCAGGCCAGCTCCTATATCGAGGACGGTATCTAAGGGCCTTAGGGAGGCCTGGTCAGCGAGCCTCTCCATGAGGGCCGTGTCGAGCAGGAAATGCTGACCTAGCTTCTTCTTGGGCTTGAGGCCATAAGACCTGAGGAGCTTCTTCACGGTCTTCACGGGTATCAAAGCTCTTCCTTCACGGAGGCCTGGTGAAGAGCCTGTACCTGGGCTCCTCCGTGAGTTCCTCCATGACCCTCTTCGCTATTATCTTCACCGGGTTAGGCAGGCCGGTCCGCTTCTGGAGGTCCTCAAAGCTCTCGAAGGGCTTTTTCTCGCGTTCCTCCAGTATGAGCCACATGTACCTCTTGCCTATCCCTGGCAGGAGCTCTAGGGCGTGGAGGCGGGGGGTCAAGGGGCCAGCCGTGTTGAAGAACTCCACGAACCTCTTCTCGTTCCTCATTATTATGGTCTCGACTGCTATGGGCAGCTCTGCCTTGGCCGTCACGGTCAGGTCGCCATAGGATATCCGGCCTATTATGTACGCGATGTGCTCCCTCTCGTTCCGGCCTATGTAAATCCTGTCCTGGGGCTTGAGCTCGACCCCTATTTTCGCCACGGCCTCTAAGAGCGTGAAGTAATCCTCTCCCACGAGCTGGACCACGGGACCGGTAAGCCTCCTCCTACCGGCCCTTATCTCCCTAAGCATGAAGTCGAGCACGTATGCGTACTCCTCGTACTTCTTCTCCCTCCCCCGCCCCCTCGCCATCCCCCGGCCTCCTACCTGTACTGGTCTAGGAGGTCCAATATCTTCCTCAGCTTCTCCTTGCTGAAGTAAGCTCTATGTCCTCTGAGGAATACCTTGAGCTCGTCTGCCGTCTTGGGCATGCAGTTCACGATCTGGACGGCTTCCCAATCGGATAGGCCGAATTCGTTCACGAGCTTCTCCACGAGCTCCCTGGCCTCAGCTGCCCCCACCTTGGAGAACTTGCCCACGTAATCGAGCGTCCTGATGAGGAAGTCGCCCCCAGCCCCAGGCCCGACCTTCTCCATGAGCTCCCTGACCTCGGGTATGGTAAGCAGCTTCTCGTCCACTACCTTTTTTACCACGCCATCACCCCCGCCTCAGCTGGCGTGCGGCATGAGGTGCTCTGGCCTGACGAAGAGCGTCCTGGTCTCGCCGCCCACCTTAATCTCGACCACGTAGGCCTTGCCCCGCTTCCCCACGACCGTGCCCACCCGGCCATGGTATCGCCTGTGCGGCATGCCCTTGTGGATGGCGGGGTCTACTTTTATTACGACCTTCTGGCCCACGTCATACTGCCTCAGTATGCGGCTCAGCTTGAGCTTGCCCCTCTCCCTGGGGTGCTTCCTGAACACCTTCCTCGTCTTGTGCCTGAGCCCTTTTGATTGAGGCACCGCCTCACACCCCCTCCATGAGCACGTCCACCACGTCCAGCTCAAGCACTTGAGCACCTGCCCTTATAAGCTCAGAGATGCTGGGCCTCGTCCTGCCCTCGTCACCTGTCACCAACTCCTTCACGTAGAGGCCTCCATCACACCTGACCCTAATCCTGACCACGTCGGGGCCGAGGCGTTTTATGACCTTGAGTTCCCTGACGGACCTGATCCTCGTCTTATCTGGCCTCCTGTGCAGGACCCTGAGGGGCGTCCTCTGCCTTATCGTGATGCCTGAGAAAGCCTCTTCAAGGCGACTGAGTTCCTCGTCCGATACAGGCCTGTCGAACTTCACGACCACCTCGTATATCTTCTCGGCCTTCTCGGATTTCACACGCCTGATGAAATCCCTATCAACGTACTTCAGGCCCGATACAGATACCATGCCTTTCGCACGCCTGTTTATCTCTTCCTCGAGGGCCCTCAAGTCGACCTTGCGTTTCCTAGGCCTCTTGACCTCTACCACGAAGGGCCTGCCGGGCCCCAACATCCTGGCATCTATGTCCTCCCGGCCGGCAGCGTGGAAAGCAGCATCCTCACCCTGGAAGGCCTCTATAACGGGCTCGCATACGAGCTCTGATATAGATGTCGGGTAGAGCTTGCCTGTCCAATTGCACCTAGGGCACCCACGGCCACCGCAGCGTGTGCAAATCCACTTGGCCTGTGGTATGCCCCTCACGAGCTTCCTGTAACGGCCTGCTATGAAGACCGGGTTGGGCTGTACTTCGACAGTGCCCTCAGAAGGCCTCACGAGGATCAGGATGTCCGGTTTCCTGTACTCCACGGGCACGTTCAGGGCCTTGGAGATGAGCTTGCCTATCTCGCGGCTGAGCTCGTTCCTCAGGGCCTCGGCGTGCTCTATCCCGAACTCGGCTCTTAAGGCGTCCTCGCGTTCCTCTATCTCGGGAGGTAGTTCAATCCCGACCAAGAAGTTGTAAAACTCATAGTCTTTGAGGGCCTCTAGGGCCTTCGAGGCCAGCTCTCCTACCTTGACCGTCATACCACAGCATAAGTAGCACTCCTCCGGCCTGGGAGGTACTTCCTGGCCTATTTTCTCCAGGAAGGCTCTTGCAGGCTCGAAGAAGCCGTTTGAGGCCAGGTCCCTTATGACCTTTAGGGCCTCTTCGTCTCCTTCCTTCAGCCTCAGGTGGGCAGTGAGGAAGAGGGTCGTCTTCACGGCACGTCCTCTCTCGGCGTTGGAGAGGCCGTAGCCAAGCAGGGCGAACTGCCTGCCGAGGCAGGAATCGCATAACGGGTACTTCTCGAGCATGGAACGGGCCTTCTTCAAGATGTCCATTTCCTCAACCCGCCTTGAAAGGCCAACCCTTCAGCTTCAGGGCGAAAGGCCTACGCCTCATCTTCTTGAACTGCTTGCTCATCTTCCTCATCATGTTGTAGTACTTTATCAGCTCCCTGACATCTCTCTCGTCCGTGCCGGAGCCACGTGCTATACGCCTTATCCTCGATGCATTAAGTATCCTCGGGTTGGCCATCTCCTCAGACGTCATGGAGTTCATTATGGCAAGCCACTTCTTCACCTTCACTTCCATTTCCTCGAAGGCCTCCTTGGGTAGCTCGTAGGAGAAGCCGGGCAGGAGGCCCAGGAGCTTGCTCAACCGGCCCCTCTTGGTCATGCCCTCAAGCACTTCCCTCAGCTCGTAGAGGGTGAACTTACCTCTAGCTATGGCCTCCACGGCCTCGGCAGAAACTTCTTTCTCGGCTTCCCGGACCTTCTCAACTATACTCTCTATGTCCCCTATGCCCAAGAGGCCCGCTATGAACCTGGAGGGGACGAAATGCTCTATGTCCTCGGTTTTCTCCCCCGTTCCC
Organism: Candidatus Bathyarchaeota archaeon ex4484_135; assembly: GCA_002255025.1. Taxonomy (GTDB): domain Archaea; phylum Thermoproteota; class Bathyarchaeia; order EX4484-135; family EX4484-135; genus EX4484-135. The sequence continues at coordinate 7,949 of NJEJ01000019.1, forward strand.
ACGAACTTAATAGGTGCACCCGTGGCTGCCACGGCGGAGAGGGCACCGCCTCCCCTGGCGGACCCATCTAGCTTGGCCAAGAATATAGAGCCTATGGGCGTGGCCTCGTGAAAGGCCCTGGCCTGGACGGCTGCCTGCTGGCCTATGGTGGCGTCTATGACCAACATGACCTCATCGGGCTTGATGACCTCTGCCAGGGCCCTCATCTCCTCCATGAGGGCCTTCTCCTCCTTGTGTCTGCCAGCCGTATCTATTATGATGACATCAAGGTCTGAGAGTTCCTTCAGGCCCCTCAGGGCTATGCCGACCGGGTCCTTGCCCTCGGGCTCGCCGCAGAAGGGGACGCCAACACGCTCGGCAAGCTGGGCCAGCTGGGCGTAGGCACCAGGCCGGTAGGTATCGGCACATATCAGGCCGACTTTAAGGCCCTTCTTCTTAAAGAAGTAGGCCAGCTTAGCAGCAGAAGTAGTCTTCCCAGAGCCCTGGAGACCAACAAGCATAATGACCTTACGTTGACCAGGCTTAATACCTATATCGACGGGCTTCTCGCCCACGAGCCTGACCAATTCCTCATACACAACCTTTATGACGTGCTCACGCCTAGAGATGCCGGGCGGTAGTTCTTCCTTCAAGGCCCTCTCCCTGACGCGTTCTGAGAGGGCGAAGACAAGCCTGACGTTCACGTCGGCCTGGAGGAGGGCCCTCTGTATATCACGTACCAATTCGTTAACGAGCTTCTCGTCTACGGCAGGTGCCCTGAACACACGCCTGAGGGCATCATACAGGGCCTTGCCCAGCCTGCTCAGCACCATGCCTTCCTTTAGGTGCCCTCGGGTAGAGATAAGCGTGTGGTCAGATTATTGAGCCTTCCTCATGGCCTGGGGCTCGGCGACTAGGTGTTTCATCACTCCAAGGGCCTTGCCCGGCCTGTCTTAAGTACGTTCTGTCTCCCAAGACCTCCGGGCAGCTTTACCTGAAGCCATAACGGCCCCTCAGGGGCACGAAGGCTACCCCGCCGAGGTCCTGGACCTTGACCTTGTCCCCTTCCTTCCGCACCTTAAGGAGGCTCTGGAAGAAGTGGAGGCCACCGACCGGTATGAGCATTATGCCCCCGTCCTTCAGCTGGTCGATTAAGGGCCTCGGCACGTCCGGTGCGGCAGCCGTGACCAGTATCCGGTCATAGGGGGCTTCTGGCGGGTAGCCCAGCGAGCCATCTCCGTGGAGGACCGTTATCCTGTCCGAGAAGCCGTTGGTCTCTATGTTCTTCTTGGCCATCAGGACCAGCTCGGGCACTATCTCTATGGTCCAGACGTGGCCCCACTCCTCCTTAGGTACGTCGGACGGTGCTACAACCTCGGCCACCGTGGCAGCGTGCCAGCCGGAGCCAGCACCTACCTCGAGGACCTTATGCCCCACGTCGAGTTCTAAGGCCTCGTTCATTATGGCTACCATGTCTCACCCAGCCCGACCCCCGAAACGGGCCCCGGAGGGGTCGGGGCCGTGTGGTGCAGATACGGTCTGCCCGAACCCTATGGGGAGCGGCGTGTCCACGTGGGCGTATGGCTTCAGCCTGTCTGGGAGGAACTTATACCTCGGTACCTTCCTCATGGCCCTTATGACCTTCTCGGACCTGAGGATGCGTTCGGCCCTAAGCCTCGATATCAGTTCTTCCCATTTCTTCTCCAGCTCTTCTTGGCTCAAGGCCGACACCTGCAGGTTTATGGCACCGGCCCTATATATCGTCCGGCATGGCCGTCGAGGTCGTGAGGGCCAGGGGGCACCCGAGCGTTAGGGCTGAGCACCCGACCACGCTCGAGATAACACGCGAGGAGGAGCTGACGCCGAGGGGCGATTGTATAATAGCCGTTGGGGCCGATAAGGCCGCTAAGGACCTGAGCGAGGAGTTCAAGCGGTTGGCCAGGTCAGAGGAAGCCACCATAACCATGACGATTGAGGTGCCCTCCCTGGGCCTGAGGGAGGTCATAACGGGCCGAGGGCACCCGGGCCTGACGTTCGACCACCCGACCGATATGGTCGTCAGAAAGAGCGATTACGTCTGCGGCCGGACGGTGGCCATAAGGGCTGATAAGGCCGCTAAGGACCTGTCGAGGGAACTCGTGAGGGCCCTGAGGGACCCGAGGACGGAGGTCATCATAAGGCTCGAGGTCAAGCTACCTCCGCATCGACCACTACCTGCCACCTGAAGGGCCCAATGGCCCTCACCCTCCTGACCGCCAGGATCTGCCTCACGGACCGACCTGCCCTTCCAACACCTTCTTCGAGGACCCTGAGGGCCTCTTGTTCCGGCTCTGGAGCACCGGCGAATGTGTAAAAGTGGATCATGCCCCCCTCAGGCCTGAGGGCCTCGCAGGCTACGTCTAGGAACTCATGGGCCTTCTCGGGCAAGTTCATTATGACCCTGTTGGCCAGGCCCTTAAGGCCTGATCTGACGGCTTCGCTGGCGTCCGAGAGGACTGGCACCACATATCCCCTGACCTTGTTCAAGACCACGTTTTGGGCCAGGTAATGGAAGGCCCAGGGGTTCACGTCCACCGCGTAGGCCAGCACGACCCCCGCCCGCTTGGCCGCCAGGATGGAGAAGGGGCCTACGCCAGCGAACATATCTAAGATGACCTCGCCTTTCCGGACCTGGGAGGCAACTCTCGCGTGCTCGAAGGAGAGCCTGGGCGAGAAGTAGACCTTGGCCACGTCGAGCCGGAAGATGCAGCCGTGCTCTCTATGGACCGTCTCCGTCGGGCCAGAGCCAGCTATCGGCACGAGCTCCCTGAGCCTGAACTCGCCCGAGACAGGCCCTCCCTTGGCTAAGACGAGCCTTACCTTCTTGTGGACGGCCATTATGGCCGAGCCCACGAGAGACCTGTAGGGCCAGAGGGGCTCAGGGAGTTCTATAATGGCCACGTCCCCCACCACGTCGAAGGACCTAGGGACCAAATCCATTAGTTCCCCAGGAAGAGAACCAGAAAGCACGTCCAGAAGTCTCCTGGGCTTCTCCCTCGGCCTGAAGTCAGCAGTACCTACCTCTACTCGGCCCAGCTTCTCCTCAAGGACCTCGAGCTCGTCCTCGTGGGGCTCCCTGACGAGGGGGAAGAGGACCAGTCCTTCCTTCCTGATAGGGCGGCATGACCTATCCAATAGGCCCAACTCCTTCAGCACCCTAAGGACCCTTGAGGCAAGCTCACGCCTGACGCCCACATAAGGCCTCTCCATGGAGCTCAAACCCATGTGTGGCCAGCCTTACCTAAGCCTTTCCAGCATGACCAGGGCCCTGGAGTTCAGAATTTCATGAAAAGCCACACGTGAAAAAGGCCGAGAGAAGCTGGAATTGAGATTTCCGCAAACCTTATATTGCCTATGAAATAGCCCTCGGTGTAGTGCAGTAGGAGGATAGGAGATGGAAGCTTTAGAAGCTGCACTGCTCATCATCCAGGGTTTCCTGACCATTTACTTCACCTTACTCACGACCAGGGCTGTCGTCCTGCTGTTCTTCGCCATGAGATACGAGAAGAAGTTAAGGTCCCTCGGCAAGAACGAGGAAATCCTTGCCCGGAAGCCCTTCGTCACCATAATGATACCGTGTTATAACGAGAAGGACATAGTAGAGAGGACCATAGAATCGTGCTTATCCGTGGATTACGACAACTTCGAGATACTGGTCGTGGATGACTCCACGGACGAGACGGTCGAGATATTGAAGAAGTGGTC